>CAUJKI010000433.1 GCA_963205015.1 Pseudomonadota bacterium | reverse complement strand
GCTCGATGGCGGCGCCACCGATGAGCGTCGCGACGATGAAGCTGATCGAGCCCCAGAGCCGCATGCGACCATAGTCGAGACCGTGCGCCCTGACGGCGCGCATGGCCAGCGTCTCGGTGAGCGGCATGATGGTCGACGTGGTGAGCATCATGAGCGTCGAAAGCAGAAGTATCGGCCAGAGCTGATGGCTCTGCGAGAGCAGGATCGTGCTGGCGAGGCCGCTCCAGGAGAGAATGATGACCATGCGGCGGTGGTCGCCCGAGCGGTCGGCGAGATAGGCGATCATCGGCGTCGCGACAATGCGCACGAACAGCGGCAGCGCGCCGGCAATGCTGATCTCGGCCACGCTGAGGCCACGGGAGTCGAGCCAGAGCGGCAGAAAGGGCGTCTGCAGGCCGACGATCAGGAAGATCGCCCAGTAGAAGGTGGAAAGCCGGGCAGCGAGCATGGTCCTCGTTCTTTGCTCTTTGCTGCCCGATGACTGCGCGCGGCCAGGCTTTAGGCAGCGCGCGTAATAATGCGGGCGAACTGGGCGGGATCGGCATTACCGCCGGAGATGAGGGCGGCAATGGCGCGGCCTTCGACCGGGACCTTTCCCGTTAGGATCGCGGCGAGGCTGGCGGCTCCGCCCGGCTCGACGACGAGCTTCAGCTCCTCGAAGGCAAAACGCATGGCGTCGCGCACTTCATCGTCCGTCACGGCAACGCCGCCCTTCATGAGCGCTTGCCCGATGGCAAACGTGTGCTTGCCGGGCGTTTCGGCCATCAGCGCGTCGCAGATCGAGCCGGAGAGGCGGTCGTTACGCTCCGGCTTGCCGCTGGCGAGCGAGCGGGCGAAGTCGTCGAACCCGGCGGGCTCGACGGTCCACACGTCCGTCGAGGGGCTCGCGTCCTTCACGGCGACCGCGATGCCGCTCGCGAGGCCGCCGCCCGAGACGTTGATCAGCACGGCGTCGAGCTTCACGCCGCGGCGCCCAATCTCGGACATCATCTCGAGGCCGGCGGTGCCTTGGCCGGCGATCACATCGGGGTCGTCGAAGGGCGGCACGAAGATGGCCTTGCGTTCCTCGCAGAGGGCGCGGGCAATGGCGTCACGGTCCTCGCGCTCACGATCGTAGGGGATGACCTCGCCGCCGAAGGCCTTGGTCCGGGCCACCTTGATCGGCGGGGCGTCCTTCGGCATGACGATCGCCGACTTGAGGCCGCAGAGCGTGGCGGCTGCCGCAACACCCTGGGCATGATTGCCGGAGGAGGAGGCGACGACCCCGCCCGGATAGACCTTCGGATCGACCTGCGAGATCTTGTTGTAAGCGCCGCGGAACTTGAAGGCGCCGACCCGTTGCAGGCTCTCGCATTTGAGGAACACACGGCCGCGGACCTGCCTGTTGAGCGCCGGATGCTCGAGGACGGGCGTCGTGACGATGTGCGGCGCGAGCCGCTCGGCGGCGGCACGGATCATCTCGATCGTCACGGGGAGCGTTGGCATGGCGGGGTCTCGCGGCTGGCAGGGGAAACACGTGGCGGGTGCGCCCGCTCCATACACCAGGCGTGGACATTAGACCATGCATGTCGTGGCGTGCGCGAGGGGCCCCGCGGTCGTCGTGACCCGCTTCCGTCGTTGTGGGGATAGTGTTGATTCTTCACGAGGTATTACAGATTTCATAGTTCGGAATGAGGTATATCAGTCTTCAGGCGGATAGTTCGGCCTTGCGGCCCGCGCGCGGCCCGACTACCCGTGCAGGATGATACCGACGCAGGAGCCGGGGGGCGACGCGTCCGGCAAGGAGGGATGTAAGATGGCGCGCCAGTATTTTGGCACGGACGGCATTCGGGGGCTCGCCAATACGCCGCCGATGACCGCCGAAGTCGCGCTGAAGGTCGGCATGGCTGCCGGCAAGGTGCTCGCTCAGGGGGGAGGCCAGCGTCTGAGGGCGGTGATCGGCAAGGATACGCGTCTCTCGGGCTACATGATCGAGAACGCGCTGATGTCGGGCTTTACCGCTGTCGGCGTCGACGTCTTCCAGCTCGGCCCTATGCCGACGCCTGCCGTCGCCATGCTGACGCGGTCATTGCGCGCCGATATCGGCGTGATGATCTCGGCCTCGCACAATCAGTTCGCCGACAACGGCATCAAGCTCTTCGACGCCAACGGCTTCAAGCTTTCCGACGAGGCCGAGCTCGAGATCGAGGCCCTGATCGATACCCCGGGCGCCGGGCTGCTCGTGCCGTCTGACAGGATCGGCCGCGCGACACGCATCGAGAGCGCCCAGGAGCGCTATATCGAGTTCGCCAAGCGCACGCTGCCGAAGAACCTGCGTCTCGACGGGCTCAGGATCGTCATCGATTGCGCCCATGGTGCCGGCTACAAGGTGGCGCCGCAGGCACTGTGGGAACTCGGGGCGGAGGTGATCCGCATCGGCGTCGAGCCGAACGGCTTCAATATCAACGAGAAGTGTGGTTCTACGGCCCCTGAATCCTTGCAGGCCAAGGTGCGCGAGATGAGGGCCGATATCGGTATCGCGCTCGATGGCGATGCCGACCGCGTCGTGATCGTCGACGAGAAGGGGACGCTGGTCGACGGCGACCAGCTCCTCGCCGTGATCGCGGAGAGCTGGCGGCGCCGCGGTCGCCTGCTCGGTGGCGGCGTCGTTGCCACGGTCATGTCGAACCTCGGGCTCGAGCGTTATCTCGGCACGCTCGGCTTGACCATGATTCGCACGCCGGTCGGCGACCGCCACGTTGTCGAGCACATGCGCCGGCAGGGCTACAACGTCGGCGGCGAGCAGTCGGGCCACATCGTCCTCTCCGACTTCGGGACGACTGGCGACGGTCTCGTTGCGGCCTTGCAGATCCTTGCCACGGTCGTGACTACGGATCGGCCGGTGAGCGAGGTCTGCAACCGCTTCGAGAGGATCCCACAGCTCCTGCGCAATGTGCGCTATGCCAATGGCTCACCGCTCGAAGACGGGCGCGTCATTGCGGCCATCGACGCTGCAAAGGCAAGGCTCGGCGACAAGGGGCGTCTGCTGATCCGCCCGTCCGGCACCGAGCCCGTGATCCGCGTCATGGCTGAGGGTGAGGACGAGCGGCTCGTCGCCGCGATCGTCGGCGATATCGTCGCTGCCGTACAGAACGTCGCGCAGGTAGCCTGACGAAGACTGCGGATCAAGCTTGGGAGTGCGCCCGTGTCCGATCACATTCTGAAAAATCTCGATGGTGGCGTGCTCACGGTGACGCTCAACCGGCCGGAGAAATACAACGCGCTGACCTTCGAGATGTATGATGCGATCGCCGACATCTGCTCGAATGTTCCGGGGGATGGCTCGGTGAAGGCGATCGTCTTGCGCGGCGCTGGCGGCAAGGCCTTCGCGGCCGGCACCGACATCTCGCTCTTTCGCAGCTTCGAGACACCAGAGCAGGGCATTGCCTACGAGAAGAATGCCGACAAGGTCTTCACCGCGCTCGAGCGCTGTCCGGTGCCGACGATCGCCGCTATCACGGGCGCTTGCACCGGCGGTGGCGCCGGCATCGCGGCCTGCTGCGACATGCGCATTGCCAGCCGCTCCTTGAAATATGGATTTCCGATCGCGCGCACACTCGGCAACTGCCTCTCGGCGGCGACGCTTGCGCGGCTCGTCGCGCTCATCGGCGAAGCGGGCGTCATCGATCTCATCTATACGTCACGCCTGATCGAAGCGGATGAGGCGCTGAGGATTGGCCTCGTCAGCGAGATCGTTGAAGATCATGAAGGCGTCGTTGCACGCTCCGATGCGCTGGCTCGCCAGATCGCCGGGCATGCCCCGCTGACAATGCGGGTGACAAAGGAGCTGCTGCGCCGACTGCGCCATCGCGCTCCAGCCGTCGAAGACGACGATCTGGTCGGTATGGTTTACACGAGTGCCGATTTCAAAGAGGGCATGGCCGCCTTTCTCGAGAAACGGAAACCCAACTGGCAAGGGCGCTGACGGCGCTTGCACGGCATAGCGGTTACCTGTGGGGCTGCCTCCCCTTTATCAGACCGCGCTCAGTCTCATAGATGCGCATCACGCGCATGTGGCGGAACATGGCGTAGTTCATGGCGACCAGGAAGCCGTAAGCCCCACGCAGAAATAGCCGCCGGCCGAACCAGGCCTTGAAAAAAGCCATCGGAAACTCGGTGAAGACGCGAATGCGCGGCAGCCGTCGGCCCCGATCGACGAAGTCCCTCGCCTGCATGATCGAATAGGCATTGAGCTTGGTCAGCTGCTCACCGAGCGAGCGTATCGAGTGATGGTGCACGATGCCCTTGAGACGCGCGATGCTGGCTTTTCCGTCAAAAGCGACGCGATCGTGGACCGTCGACTCGACATAGCGGCCGCGGTCCCGACGATAGAGCCGGACCGGCGTGAGACGATAGGCGAGCGGTGCAGGTCGCGCTTCACCAGGAAATACATCGACGATGGCGATCTCGTATCCGTCCGCCGCAGGCATGCCCGATGCAAAGAGGGCGCGGATTTCGTCGACGAGCTGCGGCGTCACAACTTCGTCGGCGTCGAGATTCAGCAACCAGGTGTGCGTGCAGGCATCCTCCGCGAAGCGCTTCTGCGGTCCGTAGCCGGGAAATGGCGCATTTACGAGGACGCGCGCGCCCCCGGCTCGAGCGACCTCTCGTGTCGCGTCGTCGGAGCCCGAGTCCACGACGACAACGTCGTCCGACAGCCCCCGGATAGCAGCGAGCGCCGCCGGCAACCGGTCGGCTTCGTTTTTGGTAATGAAGAAGATCGAAATAGGGAGAGGGGGCACCGGGCGCGCCTTTATCGAGCGATCATCGAGCGGCGCCGGACTAGCACGCGACGGTGGCGCTGCAAAGCGCTGTTCATTTCACACGGTGGGAACGGCGTCTTGCGGCCGCCAATGACAACGATTTGATCGCAATAGCCCGTACGCGTGCCCGACGCGGGGAAGGGCTCGATGCTTTCCCATGGACGCAGAAAGTCAACGGGTAAGCGCATTAGACGCCCCACCTGGGCTTGCTGCATTGCAAAGCTGTGCGAAAGCCACGGGGCTGAGCGGCGGATCGCACGCCGACATGCAACCGCTTGCTGAAATATCAACGTGCGCGTAGGCTACTGCCTGCTCAATGCAAATAACCAATAACAGCGTCATCAAAAACCAAGGCGCTAAACAGGGAGGTTACTAGAATGACGGGCGTATCACGTCGAAAATTCCTCAAGACCACGGGGGCTGGCGCTGTTGCTGCCTCCTCCGGAGGGCTCGCCGGGATCCTGGCTACTGGCCGGGCTCCGGCCTATGCGCAGCAGACGACGGTCCACTGGCTGCGGTGGAACGATTTCGTTCCGGCTTGCGACCAGCTATTGCGCCAGAAGCTGCTGCCAGAGGCCGAGAAGGCGCTCGGCATCAAGGTCCGCTACGAGACGGTGAACGGCAATGATCTGCAGCCGCGCATCACCTCGGGCATCCAGTCGGGCGCCGGCCCCGACCTGATCATGCTTTTCAACAACCATCCGCATCTCTATCAGGCGAGCCTCGCGGACGTCAGCGACGTCGCAGGTGAGATCGCCAAGGATCAGGGCGGTTGGTACAAGCTTTGCTCGGCCAACAGCTCATCGGGCGGCAAGTTCTTCTCGATGCCGATGGCCATCATCGGCGCGATGAACGCCTATCGCAAATCGTGGTTCGCCGAAGTCGGCTACAACGAGTTCCCGAAGACCTGGGACCAGTATCGCGACGCCGGCAAGAAGCTGAAGGCCAAGGGCTATCCGATCGGCCAATCGTTCGGGCAGTCGTTCGGTGATCCGCCGACGTTCGCCTATCCGCTGCTGTGGTCGTTCGGCGGTGCCGAGATCGACGACAAGGGTAAGGTGGTCATCAACTCGAAAGCGACGGTCGACGCCGTGAAGTGGATGGCCGCTGCCTGGGTCGATGCCTTCGACGAAGGTGGGCTCGCCTGGGACGACGCCTCGAACAACCGTGCGTTCCTTGCTGGCACGATCTGCTCGTCGCTCAATGGTGCGTCGATCTACATCGAATCGTCGCGCAAGCCTGAGCAGTATAAGCAGGCCAATGGCAAGCCGATGAAGGACGATATCCTTCACGCGCCGCTGCCTGGTGGGCCTGCCGGTCAGTTCGGCTTCCACACCTACACGTCGCACGTGGTGCCGAGCTATTCGAAGAACGTCAGCGCCACCAAGGATCTCCTGCGCTTCATCCATAAGAAGGAGAACTACGACCAGTGGTTCTCGACGGGCCTTGGCTTCTACACGCCCGGCACGACCGGGTGGGAGAGCCACGACCTGTGGAAGAAGGATCCGGTGATGGCGCCCTTCGCGGTCGCCGGCAAGCTCGGCTTGACGCCCGGCCATCCGGGCGAACCCAACGCAAAGGCGGCAGAGGTGCTCACGAAGTACCTCATCGGCAACATGTTCGCCGCGCACATGCGCGGCCAGAAAGCCGAGGATGCCGTCGCCGCCTGTGAGGCCCAGCTCAAGAAAATCTACGAGGGCTGAGGCACTCTGATCGGAATGGCGTGTGACCGGAGTGCGCGGCGCTCCGGTCATATGTGGCAAGGGGCGGTCGGCGGGCACGGCCTGCCGCCAGCCCTCATGACATCTTCCGAAAGGACAAAACGCCGATGGCTGTTGCGGCGTCTACTTCTGCATCCGAACGCGTGATCGTCGCCAAGGCCAAGTGGCGGCCGCTCGAGAGCGAACGCAATCTCGCGTGGCTCCTGCTGCTGCCGACGATGGTGCTGCTCGGGCTTTTCATCGCCTATCCGTTCATGCGCGGCCTTCTGCTGTCGGTGACCGATACGCGCGTCGGCGTTCCCGGCGAGTTCGTCGGTCTCGACAACTTCCGGCGTCTCGCGTCCGATCCGATTTTCCACGCGGTCGTGTGGAACACCTGCTGGTACACCTTCGTCACGACGATCTTCAAGCTCGCGCTCGGGCTCTGGCTGGCGCTTCTGCTCAACCGGTCGTTCAAGTTCAAGGCGTTCACGCGGGCCTTCATCCTGCTGCCGTTCATCATTCCGACGGTGCTTTCCACGTTCGCGTGGAAGTGGATGTTCGATCCCACGTTCAGCGTCCTCAATTGGATGCTCTATCAGACGGGCTTCATCCGCTCGGCCATCAACTGGCTCGGTGATGGCGACCTCGCCATGCTCTCGATCATCATCGTCAATATCTGGCGCGGTGTACCTTTCTTCGCGATCTCGCTGCTGGCTGGCCTGCAGACGATCAGCCCTGATCTGAACGAGGCTGCCGCGATCGATGGCGCGCGCCCCTTGCAGCGCTTCTGGTACATCACGTGGCCGCTGCTGCTGCCGGTGACCATGGTCGTGATGCTTTTCTCAGTCATCCAGACCTTTGCCGACTTCCAGATCGTCTATGTGATGACGGGCGGCGGACCGGCCAATGCAACGCACCTCTTTGCGACCTACGCCTATCAGCTCGGCGTGGGTACGGGCCTCTTGAGCCAGGGTGCGGCGGTCTCGCTCGCGATGTTCCCGATCCTGCTGCTGATCGTGATCGTCCAGCTCCTCTATATTCGCCGCGTGGAGGTTCGCTGATGATCGAAGGTGCGATCTGGCGCCGCTGGGTGTTCTTCTACATCCCTCTCGCGCTGTTCCTGATCTTCCTGCTCTTCCCGTTCTACTGGATGCTGATCACGACGTTCCGGCCGGACGGGGAGCTCTATCGGCCATGGCGTGCGGCAAACTATACGCCCTTCTGGACGTGGAACCCGACGCTCGACCACATCAAGTACCTCTTCAGGGAGACTATGTTCGCGACGTGGCTTTGGAACACCATGTTCATCGCCATGGCCTCGACCATCATTTCCCTGATCTGCGGGGTGCTGGCGGGCTACGCGCTCGCGCGCCTCAACTTCCCCTTTGCGGGAAGCCTCGGCACCGGCATCTTCATCACCTATCTCGTGCCGCAGACGCTGCTCTTCATTCCGCTCTCGGAGATCATCCGCAATTACAAGCTCGGCGATACGCCGTGGTCGCTGATCCTGACCTATCCGACGTTTCTCATCCCATTCTGTACCTGGCTCATGATGGGCTACTTCAAGGCCGTGCCGAAGGAGCTCGAGGAATGCGCCCGAATAGACGGGGCATCGCGATGGCAGGCGATGCTCTACATCATCATTCCGGTCGCCATTCCAGGCATTCTATCGGCCGGCATCTTCGCCTTCACGCTCTCGTGGAACGAGTTCATCTACGCGCTCGTGTTCCTGTCGAGCCCGGAGCAGAAGACCGTGCCGGTGGGCGTCGTCTCGGAGCTCATACGCGGCGACGTCTTCTTCTGGGGACCGCTCATGGCGGGCGCGCTGCTCGGGTCGATTCCCGTAGCGATCGCCTACTCGTTCTTCGTCGAACACTACGTTTCGGGCCTCACGGGCTCAGTCAAGGGATAGACGCACGATGGCAACAGTCAGTATCCGTGGGGTCCACAAGCGTTACGACGACTTTCATGCCGTCAAGGGCGTGAGTCTCGAGATCAAGGACAAGGAGTTCGTTGTCCTCGTCGGGCCGTCGGGCTGCGGTAAGACGACGACACTGCGCATGGTTGCCGGCCTCGAGACGATCACCGAGGGCAACATCCTCATCGGCGATACGGTAGTGAACGAGCTGCCGCCGATGGATCGCGACATTGCGATGGTCTTCCAGAACTACGCGCTCTATCCGCACATGAGCGTCTACGACAACATGGCCTTCGGCCTGAAGATGCGGAAGTTCGACAAGGCCGAGATCAAGCGTCGCGTCGCCGAGGCGGCGGATATCCTCGGCATCAAGGACCACCTGCACAGGAAGCCGCGCCAGCTCTCGGGCGGTCAGCGCCAGCGCGTCGCACTCGGCCGCGCGATCGTGCGCAATCCGCAGGTCTTCCTCTTTGATGAGCCGCTGTCGAACCTCGATGCCAAGCTGCGTGTGCAGATGCGCGTTGAGCTGAAGAAACTCCACCAGCGGCTCGGCACGACGGCGGTCTACGTCACGCACGACCAGGTCGAGGCTATGACGCTCGGTGACCGCGTCGTCGTGATGAAGGACGGGCTCATACAGCAGGTGGGCGAGCCGCTCGAGCTCTACAACAATCCGGCCAACAAGTACGTCGGAGGTTTCATCGGCTCGCCGGCCATGAATTTTGCGGATGTGACGATCGCGCAGAACGGTAGCGGGCTCATGGCGTCTAACAGTGCGATGAACATCGCTGTTCCGGAGCATCTGGCGGCTCCCCTCGGCGCGCACGTCGGCAAGCCGGCGACGTTCGGTATCCGCCCGGAGGATCTGCGTCTCTCCGATGGCTCGGAGCCGGCGCATCAGACTTTCGAGGCGGTGGTCGAGGTTGCAGAGCAACTCGGCTCGGAGATCCTGCTTGACGTCTCGTGCGGCCCAAGCAGCATGGTGGCGAGTGTCGATCCGACCGTGCGCGTGAAACCCGGCGAGAAGATCCGCCTCGCCTTCAACCCCAAGCGCGCACACTTCTTCGACGGCAAGACGGAAATGGCGGTGAGGGGGTAGGGGTTTTTCTCCTTCTCCCCATCCTATACGGGAGAAGGTCGGGATGAGGGGCGGCACAATCGCAGACGTTTGCGTATGCCGCCGCCCCTCACCTTGGCCCTCTCCCCGCGTACGGGGAGAGGGGAAATAGATCACCTATACTTCCCGTCCCAGCCTTCGGGAACGCCGACGACCTTGCCGTCCTTGTCGACCTCGGGGCGGTTCATGGAGAACGTCGTCTCGGGCGTGACGACCGCATATTCCATGTAGCCCATGCGCCCGAGCGGGCGCATCTCGGACGTATTGACGATCCCGTCCTTGATGTAGCGGTCGTCGATGTGAATGCCGACGACGTAGCCGACGACCATGCTGAAGCCGCCCTTCTGCGGCGCGATGGCCGGCAGCTCGATGGTCTTCCAGTGCTTGCACTCGAAGACGGCGGCGGCCTCCTTGACATAGGGCGCCTTGACAATCTTGCCGCGCACGCCGGTGAGGCCAGCGAGCGGGAACTCGTCGACATTGGGCGGCACCGCGGCGGATGTCATGTTCATGTGCTCGCGCAGGTCCCAGGTGGACATCGAGCAGGTGAACTCGCCGTTCTCCTGGATGTTGCGGAGCGAGTCCTTCACGCCCCCGGTGCCGAACACGACATAGTGCGGCCGGTCGCCGACGGCATTGAAGAAGCTGTACGGCGCGATATTCGCGATGCCGTCGTTGCTGACCGTCCCGATCCAGCCGATCGGTCGCGGCGCGATCAGCGCCTTGAAGGGATCGTGCTTGAGGCCGTGCTTGTTCTCGAGGGCATCATAGAACATGAAGGAGCTCCGGGTTGGGGCGGCTCAGGGCTGCCAGCGCGTGACGATGTCGGCAAGGGCGGGGCGCTCGCGGTCTTCCTGCGGCGCGCTGTCCGTCCCGATGTAGACGAAGCCCGCGACGCGCTCGTTGGCGGCAAGGCCGAGCGCCTTGTTGATGGTGTCGCTGAAGCTGTACCACTCGGTGATCCAGCACGTGCCATAGCCGAGGGCGTTCGCGGCGAGGCAGAGGTTGAAGGCTGCCGCGCCGCACGAGAGAAGCTGCTCGATCTCCGGCGCTCCCGGGCTCGGTACAATACGCGAGACGACACAGACCACTGTCGGCGCACGCATGAGGCGGCCGCGCTCGGCCTCGAGGCGGACGGCGGACGGCGCCTCCTTTTCCTCGGCTGCCGCCGTGCGTGCCAGAATCTCGCCGAAGCGCGCGCGTGCTTCGCCCTCGAAGACGATGAAGCGCCAGGGGACGAGCTTCTTGTGATCGGGCACGCGGGCGGCGCAAGTGAGGATGGTATCGAGTTCCTGTGGCGTCGGGCCGGGGGTGGTCAGCAGCGCGGCCTTGGCCGATCGGCGCTTCAGCAGCAACTCCAGCGTCGGATTGGTCATGCTTTTTCCAAACAAGCGTATAGATCATCGAGCTGCGGCGGGTGGGTGATGATCCAGGCCGGCGCAATCTCGCTAATGCATATCACCTTGCGGTACAATGGCGCGAACACGAACCGCGGAGAAGCCGCCATGGTACATGGCATGACCCGAAAGCCGCATCGGCGCCCGCCCGGCCGGTCATGGACCCTCGGCGCGGCAGCGTTGGTGCTCCTGGGGCTCGCCCTGTTCGTCCCGGCCCTTCGTGCCGAGGCCGCCGAGGGGCCGGTGCTGACGGTCGTCATGGATGGCTCGGGCTCCATGTGGGGCAAGCTCGGCACCGAGCGGCTCGCGAAGTTCCAGGTCGTACGCCAGGGGCTCGCCGAGGCACTGCCCAAGCTGCCGGCATCGATACGCGTCGGGCTCACTGCCTTCGGCCACCGACGCACGGGCTGCCAGGACGTGGAGGTCCTGCGGGCGCCCGAGGCCGGCGAGCCCGGCCGCATTGCAGAGATGCTGAACGACTTCAATCCCAAGGGCCGCGGGCCGGTGGCGGCCGGCCTGCAGACGGCGCTCGAGACCATGCCGAGGGACGGCTACGGCACGATCCTTCTCGTCCATGACGATCTCGACAACTGCCAGCAGAACCCGTGTGCGCTGATGGAGAGCGTGCGTGCGCAGTACCCGCGCGTGACCATCCACGTGCTGTCGATCGGCCTCAACCAGGCCGATGCGCGGCAGATGCAATGCCTCACTGTGCCAACGAACGGCCAGCACTATCTCGTCACCTCGGGCGCGCAGATCGTCAATGCCATTGCAGAGATGGTCGAGATCGCGGCGCGAATGCCGCGCGCGGCTTCGCCGGTGGCGCGGCCCGCCGGTCCGAGCGCATTGCCGGAGCCGAGTGGTCCCGGTGTGCAGCTCGTGGCCTCGCTCGGCCCTTCCGCGCCCGTGCCCGATCTTCCCGTCCGCTGGCGCATCGAGCGACTGGGCGGCGGTGACGCGCCCGCCGTCCAGCGCGCGGAAGCTGGAGTCGTGACGCTACCGCTCGGCCCCGGTCGCTACTCCGTCACGGCCGAGCTGGATACCCTCTCGGCGCGCAATGAGATCACGGTTACGGATGCGCCCTCTGCCCGCGTGCAGCTCGCACTTCCGGGCGGCACGCTTCAGGTCGCTGCGCTCGCTGGCCGCATGAACAAGCCGCTCGACGGCACGCGCTTCATCATCCGGCCGCTCGAAGTCCCGGCAGCCGGCGCACCTTCGAGCTGGATCGCGCGTGGCCCGCGTGCCGAGATCGCGTTGGCTGCGGGACGCTATGAGGTCGTCACCATGCTGGGCAACGTCCGCATCGCGCAGGAGGCGCAGGTCATCGCGGGCGAGCGCCGTGCAGTCGAGGTGCGTCCGCCCGTCGGCGAGCTCGAGCTGTCGACCTTCTCACACGAAGGAAGCGGCCGCCTCGAACAGGTCACGTACGTGATCCAGGAGGATGACCCCGACGCGCCGCTGGGCCGTCGCGAGATCGCCCGCTCGGCTGCGGCGCGACCCGTGTTCGCGCTTCCTGCTGGTACCTACCATGTGATCGCCAGCCACGGCGCCGTCGAGCTGCGCGACCGCGTGGCGATCGGTGCCGGCGAGGTTGTGCGCCGCGATCTGGTTCTTAACTCTGCCGAGCTCAATCTCGCATCCGGGATCATGTCGCGGTTGGCGAACACGCCGGACGAGGTGCAGTGGCGGGTTGTGCCGCTCGACCGCCGCGAGGGCAAAGCCGTCCGAGCCTATGGCGAGAACGCACGCCTCGTACTGGCGGCGGGGAAATACCGCGTCGAGGCCCGCTTCGGAACGCTGAATGCCGAGGCGAGCCGCGACATTGCCATTGCAGCCGGCGCGCGCGAAACGGTGTCGCTGACGCCGCCTGCGGCGCGCGTCCGCCTGCGGCTTGCATCGGAGCCGGGCGAGGCGGTGAGCGACATCTTCTGGAAGGTGCGCCTCGCAAATGGACCGATCGTATGGAGCTCCACCGAAAACGAGCCGGTCGGGCTCCTCCAGCAGGGCAGCTATATCATCGAGGTGCAGACCCGACAGGTCCGCCACGAGCGCTCGGCGGATGTCCGCGCGGGGGCTGATCGTGTGCTGATCGTGGGGGAGAACTGAGGCGCGCACAGCCTGCGGGTGCTGGCCATTGTCGCGCCAAAGTCATAAGCGCTATGGCGATTGTCCGCAGGGCTTCGCGCGATTCGCAGAAGCCGGGACCAGGCCTGGTCGCCGAGCCCTGCGCACTGACCGAGGAGAGGATTTTGGACGTGGGCCAATCCCGCCGCGCGGGGACGGCTGGGGCATCCGCCCGCCCGACCCGCGTGCGCTTTCTGCTCGCGAGCGCCCTCTGCTGGGCGACGCTTGTCGTGCTCGTGCCGATCTCGGGACACGCACAGCAAGGCCAGGATGCCTGGCGCCCGGACACTCGTGTGGCACCTGGTGGCCCCGCGCCGGGTGGCGGCTTCTCTCTGCCGCCGAACGTGACCGTGGTTCCGCGGTCAGCACCGGCGGGGAGTGCGCAGGAAGTGCAATTCAGCGCATTCCTGACCGACGATGGTCCCCCCATTGAGCAGGGGCTCGTCTGGCACATCTTCCAGGATAGCGAGAAGGATGGCGCCCCCGTGCGTCATCATCGCACCGTGCGTGATCCGAACCCGGTGATCAGGCTGGTGCCGGGTCGCTACCTCGTCAATGTCTCCTTCGGCCGCGCGAACCTGACGCGCACGCTCGTCGTGGAGCAGGGCACGCCGCTGAACGAGCGGTTCGTCCTGAATGCGGGTGGGCTCAGGGTGAGCGCCCAACTTGGGAATGGCGCGCCGGCGCCGGAGGCCGCCGTCAGCTACGATATCTTCTCCGGCGAGACCGATCAGCTCGGCAATCGTCAGCGCATCATGAGCGGCGCGCGCCCGGGGCTCATCACCCGGCTCAATGCGGGGATCTTCCATATCGTCAGCCGTTATGGCGACGCCAATGCCGTCGTCAGCGCCGATGTTACCGTCGAAGCGGGCAAGCTCACCGAGGTTGCGATCGTGCATCCCGGCGCGACGGTGACCTTCAAGCTCGTCACGCGCCCCGGCGGCGAGGCGCAGAGCGGCGCGCAGTGGGCGATCCTCGATCCTGATGGCGAGGTCATCAAAGAGAGTGCCGGCGCGCTGCCGACGCATATTCTGGCGGCCGGCAGCTACGTAGTGACGGCGAGCCATTCAGGTCGCGTGTTCCGCCACGGTTTCACGGTTCAGGCCGGAGAGACGGCGCAGATCGAAGTCGTCATGAAATAGTGCGGCGCGCACGCACCTTGAAAGCGATCGGCGCGGTGCATCGGAGGTGATGCACCGCGCCGTGTTGCGTCCAGAGGGATTGCGCGACCTCCGGCTACTTCTTCTGCACCCCGAAGTCGTCATCCTCGAGCGGTTGCTGCTTCTTCTGCTGCTCGATGATCTTCTTGTGCTGCTCGGACATGGGCTTGATCCGGGCTGCCTCATTGAGCGTGTGCGGCAGCCACGTCGCGATGGGCGGGAAAGCGACAAGGATGGCGATCGCCAGGCACTGAAGCACCATGAACTGGAACATGCCCTTGTAGATCGTGGCGAGGCTCCAACTGTCGGCCACTTGCTTCAGATAGTAGGCGGACATCGCCACGGGCGGCGAGAGGAACGCCGTCTGCAGGACGACGGCGACCAAGGCGCCGAACCAGATGAGGTCGATGCCCATGGCCTTCACGACCGGATAGAAGATCGGCAGGAAGACCAGCACGATCGCCGGCCACTCGAACGGCCATCCGAGAACGAAGATCAGGACGAGGATGAGCACGAGCATCATCGTCGGCGGAAGCTGGAGGCCGAGAAGGCTCTCGGTAATCCAGTTGGCCGTCCCAAGCCTGGCGAAGACCGCGCCAAAGACGTTGGACGTTACCGCCAGCAGCAGCACCATACTCGATGTCGCCATAGTGCTCAGCAGCGCCCGCTTTAAGCCGGCGAACGTGAACCTGCCGTACACGATCGACAGGAACAGGGCGCCGACCGCACCGACGGCGGAGGCTTCGGTGGGAGTGGCAAGGCCCGCCAGAATCGAGCCGAGCGTCGCTGTGATCAGGCCGACGAGGGGTACGACGCCAAGCACGACCTCCTTCAGGATGGCGCCAGAGGAATGCACGCGCTCCGCTATCGGAACGGGCGGACCGAGCTTCGGGTTGATGATCGACCGCCCCATCAGATAGACGAGATAGATGCCGGCAAGCATGAAGCCCGGACCGAACGCCGCGGCATAAAGATCGGCAACGGAGACACCGAGCACCGGACCCATCACGATCAGCATGACCGATGGTGGGATCAGGATGCCGAGCGTCCCGCCGGCCGTGATCGCGCCAGCGGAGAGCTCGGCGTCGTATCCTGACTTGTTCATGATCGGCGAGGCCATGATGCCGAGCACGGTGACGGCGGCGCCGACAATGCCGGTCGCCATCGCGAAGACGGTCGACGTCAGGATCACCACAAGGAACAGGGCGCCGCGCAGCCGCGACAGCATAAGGCGGAACGCGGTGAACAGTCGCTCCATCAACCCCGCCTGCTCCGTAATGAAGCCCATCAGCACGAATAGGGGCACTGCGGCGAGCAGTTCCTCCTTCATCATGCCGATAGTCTGAAAGTAGGCGAGGTCATAGACGGTCGCGCCTATGCCGAAATAGCCGAACGTGAGCGCCAGGAAGAGCAGCGTGAACGAGATCGGCACGCCGATGAAGATCGCGCCGATCAGCACGCAAAGCATGATCAGGCCGATAAGGGCTTCCCCACTCATACCTCGACCTTCTCTTTTTGCTCGAGTTCAATGCCGGTGCGAGCGGCGTATATGCTCTTGATGAGCTCGGAGACCCCTTGAATGAGCAAGAGGAGGCAGGCGAGTGGGACGACGGCCTTGAAGGGCCACAGGATCGGCCGCCAAGGTGACTGATCGGATTCCTCGCCGATATTGAAGGAGTAGACGGCTTCGCCGAAGCCAATGTAGCCGAGGATTGCGAGCGCCGGGAAGAAGAAGACGATGTACGAAATGGAGTCGATGATGCCTTTCGTGCGCGTCGAGAACTTCTCCCAGAAGAAGTCGGTTCTCACGTGCGCGCCCTTGTGCAGAGCGTAGGCGGAGCCCAACATGAACAGCGTGCCGTAGAGCATGTACGTGAGATCGTAGGCCCAGGTCGTCGGCTGGTGAAACACGTAGCGTGAGACGACCTCGAAGGCCACGGCGCCGACGAGCGGAACGGATAGCAGAGCGATGAGGAAGCCGGTCGAGTCGGTAAACCGATCAATGATGCGGATGGCCGTCAGCAACGACCGCGGTGGTTCAGACATGTGCGGAATCCTAAGCCTCGTCCCCCGCGAGATGGCCCAAGTGTGACCTAATCGGTCCGGCGATGCGTGGGTACCTGCATTAACGACAAACGGGGCGAGTCAAATACGGACTCGCCCCGGGCCTTGTTCACATACCCGCTGGCTCAGTTCGCCTTCGGTGGGAAGTAGTAGTTCGCCATGAAGGAGTACGGCGGGAAGTAGAACCGCTTGTAGGGCACGACGATCGAGGCATAGGCCTTCTGGCTCTCGAGCACCTTCTTGAAGAAGGGGTTCTTCGCCGATTCGTCCGCCGCGATCTTGTCCCAGCCCTTGATGAACTCGAGCAGGATGTCACGCGGGGTCTGGAGGATCTGCACGCCGTGCTTCTCCTGCAGCTCCTTGAGGGCGTCGGCGTTCTGGCGCTGCCACTTCGCATGCCAGATCACGTAGGCCTCGTTGGCGGCCGACTTGATCCACTCATGCTCCTGGGGCTTGAGAGTCTCCCAGACGTCCTTGTTGAAGAGCAGCTCGCCGACCGTCGTGTTCTCGTGCACGCCGGGCGTGTAGTGGAACTTCCAGACGTTGTGGAAGCCGAGGCGCAAATCCTCGACGCCGCCGACCCATTCCGCGCAGTCGATCACGCCGCGTTGGGCCGAGGGAATGATTTCGCCGCCGGGCATGTTGACGACGGTGAATCCGAGTTCTTTCCAGACTTCACCAGCGATGCCGGTCTGGCGGCACTTCATGCCCTTCATGTCGGCGACCGACGTAATGGGCTTGTTGAACCAGCCAAAGGCCTGCGGTCCCGAAGGCAGGACCGAATAGGCCACGACGTTCATCTTCAGCTCTTTCTGGAAGAACTCCTGGTAGAGATCCCAGCCGCCGCCGAAGTACATCCAGCCCATGAAGTCGGTGTAGTCCATGCCGTACGTGCCGCCGGGACCACCTGTGAACAGCACCGCCGTCTTGTTCTTGCCGGTCCAGTAGCCGCCCCAGGCGTGGGCGCCGTCGAGCACCTTCTTGTGCGTAGCGTCGAGCACCTCGAAGGCAGGAACGACCTGTCCCGCAGGCATGGCATTGATCTTAAGTGTACCGCCGGACAGCTTGTCGACGCGCTCAGCCCAGTACGTGAAGTTTTCGTAGAGGGTGAGAGATGCGGGCCAAGTGGCCTGCATGTTGAGGGTCCTGGTCTGCGAAGCGGCAGGGCCGCTTAGGGCAACGGCGGCACCAAGCGCCACGCCCGCCAGGACGCACTTCGAGCGCAATCTTAGCATCAATATTCCTCCCTAGTGGTTTTAGAACCTTATTGTTGCGCCAAAGAGAGCACGGCGCGGTGCGATGCGTCAATCGTGTAAATTCGGTGCCCATCAAGGGGTGTGGCGTCGGGGCTGGCTGCCCGATTTGGCGCCACACCGGTCGCGTTGCGTGCCTCGCGCGCATATGCTCTATCTGCGCGATCAGGAGGGTTTACCATGGCGAGGCCGACGCTCGGGACAACGCTGCTTCTGGATCGCGCGAGCGCCAGACGGCCGGATGCGGCGTGGATGAGCGCGCAGCGCGCAAACGGTGCGTCACGCTTCATGATCCTGGTCGATTTGAAACCGGTGATTTCGCCGGGGCCGGACCGCAACAGTGGCGAAATCCGCTGGCTGAGTTTGCGCGAGATCGAAGCGCTTGCGCTCAACGCCGAGGACGCTCTTTTCCTCGGCCTCGACGCCGAGGGGCGTGCGCACTTCGCCATTGCGATCACGGATCATCTCGCGCGGGCGACCCCGGGGGCCGTGCAGTATTTCCGTCCCGCAGTCGATCTGAGGACGCTCGCCATGCAGGGCGTGCTCACGCCGGAGGATCAGTCGCTCGCGGGCCAGGCGCGTGCACTCGGCCAATGGCACGAGAATGCCCGTTGCTGCGGGAAATGCGGCTCGGCGACCAAGGCCAAGGACGGCGGATGGCGGCGCAAGTGCTGGGCCTGTGGGGCGGAGTGGTTTCCGCGCACGGATCCGGTCGTGATCATGCTTGTCACCGATGGCGAGCGCTGCATTCTCGCGCACGAGCATCGCTACGTCGCCAAGATGTACTCGACGCTCGCGGGCTTCATCGAGCATGGCGAGGACATCGAGCACGCCGTGCGCCGTGAGGTCGGCGAGGAGACGGGCATCCGCGTCGGCAGGGTCGAGTATCACGCCAGCCAGCCCTGGCCCTTCCCGCATTCCCTGATGATCGGCTGCATCGCGCACGCCGAGACGACGAACCTCGAAGTCGATACGGCCGAGCTTGCCGATGCCCGCTGGTTCTCCCGCGAGGAAGTGCGCGCGATGCTGGAGAACCGCCATCCGGATGGCCTGACCGCGCCCGGCCGCCATGCGATCGCCAATATCCTGTTGCGGCACTTCGTCGACGAAGGCTGAGAGGGTGGCAGCAACGGATGGCCCCTCGCTTCCAGCGCGGCGTGCCGTGCCTGGGATTCAACTGATGACTGATTGACTGGAATGGAGTCGCACGATGTATGCCGTAGAAGTGCGCGATCGCATCATGATCGCCCACAGCCTGCCCGACCCTTTCTTCGGCCCGGCCCAACACATGCATGGCGCGACCTTTGTCGTCGACGTGGCCTTCTTCCGTGAGCAGCTCACGGCGCAGAATGTCGTCGTCGACATCGGCGCGGCGCTCGACGTGCTCGTCAAGACGCTGAAGCCGCTTGCGTACAAGAATCTCGACGAGATCGCGGCCTTCAAAGGCAAGCTGACGACAACCGAGTTCCTCTGCCGGCACATCTTCGATGCCATCGCCACGGCCGCGAAGTCGGGCGCGCTCGGCGCCGACGGTAAGGGTCTCGCGAAGATCCGCGTCACGCTGCATGAGACCGACCTGGCGCGGGCATGGTTCGAAGGTCCGGTCGGCTGACGCCTATGGTCGCGGCCGTGTTCGCCATCCCCGGGGACATCACACTGCCGACCGGCGGCTATGCCTACGACCGGGAGGTTCTGGCGCGCCTGCCGGCGGCGGGCATCGAGATCACGCACCTCGCGCTGCCTGGCGGCTATCCCGATCCGTCGCCGGACGATATCGCGAGGACAGCGGACCAGATCGCGGCGACGCCGCCGGATGCCGTGCTACTGATCGACGGCCTCGCCTATGGCGCCATGCCGGCCAGCCTCATCGAGCGCTTCGATCGCCCCATCGTCGCGCTGGTGCATCATCCGCTCTGCCTGGAGGCTGGGCTCACGCCATCGCGAGCGGAGGCGTTGCGCGCGCTCGAGATTGCAGCCCTTGCGCACGCCCGGCGTGTTGTCGTGACGAGCCCCATGACCGGGCGTACGCTCGCAGCCGACTTCGGTGTCCCGGAGGCGCATATCGTCGTCGCCGAGCCGGGGACGGATGAAGCACCGCGCGCACGCGGTAGCGTCAGCGAGAGGCTTGCGTTGCTGGCGGTCGGATCGATCGTGCCGCGCAAGGGCTACGATGTGCTGATCCGGGCTCTCGAAATCGACGCCGCCAACCATCCAGAGGACTGGCACCTCAGGATTGTCGGCGCGCTCGACCGCAGCACGGCCACGGTCGAGGCTCTGCGCGGGCAGATTGCCCGGGCGGGCCTCGGCGCGTGCATCGACATCGCCGGGCCGAAGTCGCGTGCGGAGCTGGATGCGCTCTATGATCAGTCGGACGTTTTCGTCCTTTCATCGCACTACGAGGGTTATGGCATGGTGTTGGCCGAGGCGCTCGCACGCGGGCTGCCGATCGTGACGACGACAGGCGGAGCGGCCGCAGAGACGGTGCCCGATAGCGCAGCGCTCAAGGTGCCGCCGGGTGATGCCGAGGCTCTCCAGCGGGCCGTGCGCCGCGCCGTTGACGATGCGGCTCTGCGCAGAGAACTTGCCGATGCCGCCTGGCTAGCGGGCCGAAGCCTGCCCCGGTGGTCGAACACTGCCGCGGCGATCGCCGATGTCATCAAGGAGGTGCGAGAATGAGCGGCTTCTCGCCGGAATGGTTGGCGCTGCGCGAGCCCGCGGATGTACGCGCACGCGATCCGGGGCTGTCGATGGCATTGGCAGCCCATTTGGCCGGGCGTGAGCAGATCGAGGTCGTTGACCTCGGCTGCGGGACTGGCGCCAACATTCGTACGACGGCGCCGGCGCTCGGCCCGGTCCAGAACTGGACGCTCGTCGATTACGATCCCATACTACTCGAGGCCGCGCGCGCCGCCCTGCTTGAATGGGCCGATGAAGCCTCGGAGAACGGCGAGTCGATCGCGCTCACGAAGGAGGGACGTGCGATCGCCGTCCGTTTCCGCCAAGCCGATCTCATGCAGAATCTCGAGGCCGTGATCGGCGGTCGCCCCGATCTCGTGACGGCATCGGCGCTCTTCGATCTCTGCTCGGTGGACTTCATTGGGCGCACGGCGCGTGCCGTAGCGGCGGAAGGTGCTGCCTTTTATACGGTGCTCACTTATGACGGCATGCAGATGTGGAGTCCGGCGCATCCTGCCGATGCCGAGATGACGGCGGCCTTCAATGCCCACCAGCAAACGGACAAGGGCTTTGGCAGCGCCGCGGGGCCGGCCGCGCCTGAGGCGCTGGCGCTCGCCTTTCGCGAGCAGGGCTATGCGGTTCAGGAAGCCTCAAGCCCCTGGCGCATCGAAAGTGCCGAGCAGGCGCTCATCGACATGCTGGCGGACGGCTTTGCTGGCGCCGTCGCGGAGGTCGGCCGCGTCGCGCCGGACGTGATTGCAGATTGGCTCACAGTTCGCCGGACAGGCTCCATCGTCGGCCACACCGATACGCTGGCGCTGCCGCCGGGCTGAGGCTTAGCCCTTGCCGCCAGCCCCCGGCCACATGCGCGCAAATACGCCATCCTTCAGGATGAAGCGGTGCATGAGCCCGGCGCTGATGTGCATGAGCGCGAGCAGCCCGAGCAGGATCGCCGCCCAGCCGTGGTAGGCGAGGATCGCCTCGCCGAGTGCCTGGTTCTGCGCGATGATTTCCGGCAACTCGAAGCCGAAGGGCGTGCCGCGCGCACCATAGGCGGAGACGCCTGTCCAGCCGAGGATTGGCACCAGAAGAATGAGCACGTACAGCCCGAAGTGCGTCGCGTTCGCCGCGAACTGCTGCAGCGGATGGAGCGGCACGGGCGGCGGTGCCCCGCGCATGAGGCGCACGACAATGCGCAGCACGACGAGCCAGAGAATGCAGAAGCCGATGAACTTGTGCCAACTATAGAGCGTGTTCGTCAGGGCGTCGAAGTTCGACCAGACCCCGCGCCGCACCATATAGAGGCCGACGGGGATCATCACGATGACCGCGGCGGCGATAACCCAGTGCAGCGTGCGCTGGAGAGGTGAGTAGCTACGTGAAGTTTCCATGATCGTGGCCCCCGACTTTGCAAGGTCTCAGGTCGCAATCGAACAGGACGTCGCCGTCGTCCAGCACATGGACGTCGGCCGGCGGGCGGAGCGCGTCCGAAAGACGTGCGATGGGCGGCAACTGAAGCCCCGGCTTGCCCGATCCGAGGATGACAGGCGCGACCAGGACGTGCAAGCGGTCGAGCGCGCCTGCCGCAAGGAAAGCCGAGACCGTATGCGCGCCGCCCTCGACGAGCATGGAGCGGAAGCCTAGCCGGAAGAGGCCGTCGACAATGGCGCGCGGCGACAGGCGGCCGCCGTCGTTTGGGAGGCGTAATTCCTCCACGCCCTTCGGCACGGGCGCGTCGATGGCGCGCACGACAATGCAGCGGCAGCCATCCTCCCCGAGGAGGCAGCGCGCGGATGGCGGAAGGCGCCCGTTCGGATCGATCACGACGCGCGCGGGGTTACGTCCCGGCACGTGGCGGACATTAAGCAGGGGGTCGTCGGCGGCGACCGTACCGATGCCGACCACGACAGCATCGACGGCCGCGCGCACGCGGTGCACGTGGACAAGCGCCGATTGCGCGTTGATCCAGCGGCTTTCGCCGCTCTCGATGGCAATGCGCCCGTCGAGGGACTGACCGAGCTGGGCGACGACGAACGGACGATCTTGCGGCGCCGACAGAATGCGCGCGATGGGCGGAAACGCGCTGCTGCTGGCAGTATCGCAGGCCGTGGCGGTCGTGCTGGCGGACATGCAGGGCCCTTGCTCGGCATCAGGGGAGCGGTTTCGGACGCGAAATCACAGAACACAGTTCTGCGGCGATTCTGCGAATGTGCGCGCTACCCTCAGCCGCGATTGCCGCCGAGGACCTTGCGCGAGATGACGACACGCATGATCTCGTTCGTGCCCTCCAGGATCTGGTGAACGCGCAGGTCGCGCACGAGTTTCTCGAGGCCGTAGTCCTTGAGGTAGCCGTAGCCGCCGTGGAGCTGGAGTGCCTCGTTGCACACTTTGAAGCCGAGATCGGTCGCATAGCGCTTGGCCATGGCCGAGTACATGGATGCCTGCGGATCGGTGCGGTCGAGTGCATCGGCGGCGCGGTAGATCATGAGGCGGGCGGCCTCGAGGTCCGTCGCCATGTCGGCGATCTTGAACTGAAGGGCCTGGAACTCGCCGATCTGCTTGCCGAAGGCGCGACGCTCGAAGACATAGGCCTTGGCCTTGTCGAGCGCCGTCCAGGCTGCACCGAGCGAGCAGGCGCCGATATTGATGCGCCCGCCATCGAGGCCGGACATGGCGAGCCGGAAGCCCTGCCCCTCGACACCACCGACGAGGTTCGCCGCCGGAACCTTCACGTTCTCCATGATGACCTGTGCGGTCGGCTGCGCGTTCCAGCCCATCTTGCGCTCGTTGGCGCCGAAGGAGAGGCCGGGTGCGCCTTTCTCGATCGCAAAGGCCGAGACGCCGTTGGCGCTGGCATCGCCCGTGCGCGCGAAGACGAAGTAGAAGTCCGTCGCACCGGCGCCGGAGATGAACTGCTTCGTGCCATTGAGGATGTAGTTGTCGCCGGACTTCTCGGCATGCGTCTGGAGCGCGGCGGCATCCGAGCCTGCGCCCGGCTCGGTCAGGCAGTAGCTCGCGAGCCATTCCATGGAGGCGAGCTTCGGCATCCAGCGCTCGATCTGCTCGGGCGTACCGGCCCGCGAGATCATCCACGCGACCATGTTGTGAATCGAGATGTAAGCCGAGATGGCGGGGCAGCCCGTTGCCAGGGCTTCCATGATGAGGGCGCCGTCGAGGCGCGAGAGGCCGGTGCCGCCCTTCTCCTCGGGAACATAGATCGCGGCCATGCCGAGTGCGGCTGTCTCGCGGATCATGTCCACCGGAAAGTGCGAGGTCTCGTCCCATTTGCCGGCGTCCGGCGCGATGCGCTCGCGGGCGAAGGCGAGGGCCGTCTCCTGGATGGCCAGCTGTTCTTCAGAGAGGGCGAAGTGCATGGTCGGCCTCGTGATGGTGCGCTTTCGGTGGTTGCGGCAAGGCATAGCGCGTCGGGGGCGTTCGCGGAAGCACGGCCTTCGCGCCGGCGCGCCGCTGTCCCCTCTCCCCGCCCTTGCGGGGAGAGGGCTAGGGTGAGGGGCGGGAGCTTGTGCTGCGTTGGCGTATGCCGCCGCCCCTCATCCCGACCTTCTCCCCGCGCGCGGGGAGAAGGGGAAGAAGCACCTCTTCCCAGCAGCCCGCGGCTACACCAAGAACGGATTACTTTGCCGTTCCATGCCGAACTGGCCCATGGAACCATGGCCGCAGATGAAGGCGATCTCGTCGCCGAGCGGGAAGAGCTTCGTCTTGATCGCGTGGATCAGGGCGTCGTGGTCGCCATAGGGAAAGTCCGTGCGCCCGATCGAGCCGCGGAAGATCACGTCGCCGACGATTGCGAACCGGTTCGGCCGGTTGACATACACGAGCGAGCCCGGCGAATGACCCGGGCAGTGGAAGATCTCGAAGTCGTGCCCGCCGATGGTGAGCGTCTGGCCCTCCTCCATCCAGCGGTCGGACGTGGCATTGCGCATCCCCGAGAGGCCATATTTCGCTGCCTGATCCTCGACGCCGTCCATGAGAAACTTGTCGGCAATGTGCGGGCCTTCGATCTGGACGCCGAGCTTCTCCTTGAGCTCGGCGGCGCCGCCCACGTGGTCGAGATGGCCATGCGTGAGCACAATCTTCTC
>CAUJKI010000432.1 GCA_963205015.1 Pseudomonadota bacterium | reverse complement strand
GGGCGTTTGGCACTCTTGAGCACATCGAGCGCGCGCTTGATCGACTCAGGCGACGGGATCTGCGCCGGCGCCGGGTCGATGACATTCACGAGCGATTTCCGGCCCGCCTCGGCATTCATGACCTGCCCGAAGAGCTTCGCCGGCAGATCGAGGTACACGCCGCCAGGGCGGCCCGAGACCGCCGAGCGGATCGCGCGCGCCAAGCCGATGCCGATGTCCTGCGCGTGCAGGATGCGATAGGCGGCCTTGCACATGGTCTTGGCGACCGCGAGCTGGTCCATTTCCTCGTAGTCGCCCTGCTGGAGATCGACGATCTCGCGCTCCGACGAGCCGGAGATCAGGATCATCGGGAAGCAGTTCGTGGTGGCGTGAGCCAGCGCGGTCAGGCCATTGAGAAAGCCCGGCGCCGAGACCGTGAGGCAGATGCCCGGCTTCTTCGTGAGGAATCCCGCGATCGACGACGCGTAGCCTGCATTCTGATCGTGGCGGAAGGAAATGACGCGGATGCCGGCAGCCTGTGCCATGCGACCGAAGTCGGTGATCGGAATCCCCGGCACGCCGTAGATGGTATCGAGGCCGTTGAGCTTCAGCGCATCGATGATGAGATTGAAGCCGTCGGTCAGTTCCTGTTCGCCTGCGGGCGCATTGGTTTCAGCGCTTTGTGCTGTTGCAGACATTTCGCTCCCTCTTCACGCTTTACGCGATGACGTGCCGGTTGATGTGTTTCGGATCCGCCCAGCCCCTTGTGGGTGTCAGTCGATATTTACGAAGCGCTCGACGTGATCGCGCAGCTTCAGCGTATGCTCGCGCACAAGCCGTTCCGCGCGGTCTGCGCCGCGCGCCTCGAGCGCCGCGACAATCTCTTTGTGATCGACGATCGAGCGCTTGGCGCGATCGTCCTCGAAGATGGTGCGCTGACGAATGGCGCGCACATGAAAGAAGAGACTTTCCGTCATCTCGGCAATGAGACCGCACTTGCTGAGCTTGATGATCGCCTGATGAAAGCGGATGTTGGCGTCCGAGTACTCGCCCATCTTGGCGGCGACCTTGTCGGTCGAGAAGCTGTCGACGAGATCGTGCAGGCTGGCGAGTTCGGCGTCGGTCGCTTCCTTGGTCGCGAGCCGCGCGGCCATGCTCTCAAGCGCCGCCCATACGGTGATCATCTCGAGGATCTCGGCTTTGGTCCGCCGGACGATGAAGATGCCTTTGCGCGGCGCGATGCGCACGAGTCCTTCCGAATCGAGCTGCGCGAGCGCCTCTCGGAGCGGTGTGCGCGACACGCCGAAGCGCGCCGAGAGATCACGTTCGTCGAGCTTCAGCTCGGCGTTGTTGTCGTAGATATTCATCTGCATGATCGCCGACTTGAGCGCAGCGTAGGCCTTGGCCTTGAGGCTCATGCTCTCGACGATCGGGGCAATTCTGATCTGGGTATCGGACAAGGCGCACCTCGGGGGGGCGTTAGGCCGGGCGGCTGTGGTTTTTGGTATACCATAGACCGCCTGATATGGCTTGTTCAAGCCCCATCTGGTGCACATGCGTATGGTTTGCAGTTTGCCCGATGTGCCGCACGTGCAGATTGATTGTGCAGAGCGAAAGAAAGGTTTGTCCTAAAAGCGCTTTCGGCCGTGCCATGACTTTCCGATGAAAGCACTCCGGCTGAAGAAGCCTTACTCGCTGCGCCTGCGTTGTGGCTTCTTGTCACCTGCGCGTGAAGGGGTATATGGTATGCCAAACTACGGCATTTCACGGACGACTGATCAGAAAAATGAATGACTGATCAGAGATAGGATCGGAAATGCGCTCGCAACGACGAGCAGGGCGGGGAGCGAGGCACGGAGGCTGATCCGCGCACCTTATTCCCCGCACCAGGGCGGAACGTTGGTGTGCGGAGGGAATGTGGAAGAAGTTGCCTCGCTGATGCAGGGGTTCGGCATCGCGCTGACGCCCTATAACCTCGCCCTGATGTTCGTTGGTATTGTTCTCGGGGTGATCATCGGTGTTCTGCCGGGACTGGGTGGCGCCAACGGTGTCGCGATCCTGCTGCCCCTCACCTTCACGATGCCGCCGACGTCGGCCATCATCATGCTCTCCTGCATTTATTGGGGAGCGCTGTTCGGCGGCGCGATCACCTCGATCCTGTTCAATATTCCCGGCGAACCCTGGTCTGTCGCGACGACCTTCGACGGGCATCCCATGGCCCGCAATGGCCGCGCCGATGAAGCGCTGACGGCGGCCTTTACCTCCTCGTTCGTCGGCGCTCTCGTCGCCGTTATCGTGATCACCTTCCTGGCGCCGGTCATCGCGCGCTTCGCGCTTCAATTCGGCCCGGCCGAGTTCTTTTCCGTTTTCTTCCTCACGTTTGCGAGCTTCGTCGGCATGGGGCGCGGCAGCGCCGTCAAGACGATTGCAGCCATGGCCCTCGGCTTCGCACTCGCCGCGGTCGGCATGGATGGCGTTACCGGCCAGCTCCGGATGACATTCGGATACGATCAGCTTCTCAATGGCTTCGATTTCCTGATCGCCGTGATCGGCCTCTTCGGGATCGGTGAAATCCTGTCGTCGATGGAGAGCGGGCTCAAGTTCCAGGGATCGCATGCCAAGCTGCGCCTGCGCATCGTGCTGACCACCTGGAAGAAGCTGCTCGCCTACTGGACGACCTCGGTCCGCAGTTGCCTCATCGGTTGTTGGATGGGCATTACGCCCGGTGGAGCAACGCCCGCCTCGTTCATGAGCTACGGCCTCGCCAAACGCATCTCGCCCCGCGGTGCCAATTTCGGCAAGGGCGAGATCGAAGGCGTCGTGGCGCCGGAGACCGCGGCCCATGCTGCCGGCACCAGCGCTCTCCTGCCCATGCTGACCCTCGGCATTCCAGGCTCGCCGACAGCGGCGGTGCTGCTCGGTGGCCTGCTCATCTGGGGCCTGCAGCCCGGTCCGCTCCTCTTCGTCGAGCAGAAGGACTTCGTTTGGGGCCTGATCGCCTCGATGTACCTCGGCAATATCGTTGGGCTGATCGTGGTGCTGACGTGCGTGCCGTTCTTCGCTGCGATCCTGCGCGTGCCTTTCTCGATCATCGCGCCGGTCATTCTCGTCATCTGTGCGATCGGCGCCTACACCGTGAACAACAACATGTTCGACGTCTGGATGATGCTGGTATTCGGTGTCGCCGGTTACGTCTTCAACAAGCTGCACTATCCACTGGCGCCGCTCGTACTCGCGATCGTGCTCGGCGACAAGGCGGAGGAATCCTTCCGCCAGAGCATGCTGCTCTCGCAGGGCAACCTCAGCATCTTCTGGGCCAATCCGCTCGTCGCGACGATCATGTCCCTCGGCGTGCTGATGCTGCTTTGGCCTTTAGTGAGCGCGCTCAGGGCGCGCTCCGCACGGTCGCGATCGGCAACGGCGGCCTAGGGAGGACCCAGGCCCGATCGCGAACCGGGCTTTGATATTGCGCTATTCCGCCTTCGGCACAGGAGGCGGCAAGAAAGCCTCGAGAATGGAGGCGGGTGAAAAGGAGGAAAAGGCAATGCACTTTCGACGCACGATGCTGACGCGCTCGCTGACCCGAGTGGCGCTGGCCGGCGCGGCGCTGTTAACCGGCGCCGCCATCCCGGCTCAGGCATGGGAACCGACCAAGCAGGTGACGTTCATCATTCCCGCTGGCACCGGCGGCGGCGCCGACCAGATGGCGCGCTTCATTCAGGGCGTCGTCGGCAAGCACAACCTCATGAAGCAGCCGGTCGTCGTAATCAACAAGGCGGGCGGTGCCGGTGCCGAAGGCTTCCTCGAAGTCAAGAAAAGCAAGGGTGATGCGCACCAGATCATCATCACCCTCTCGAACCTCTTCACGACACCCTTGGCGACAGGTGTTCCCTTCAACTGGAAGGACATGACGCCGGTCGCGATGCTGGCGCTCGACCAGTTCGTCCTCTGGGTGAACAGCGACACGCCCTACAAGACCGCCAAGGACTACATCGAGGCCGTCAAGGCCGGCGACGACAAGAAGTTCAAGATGGGCGGCACCGGCTCCAAGCAGGAGGACCAGATCATCACGGTGGCGCTGGAGAGCGTGACCGGCGGAAAGAAGTTCACATATGTGCCGTTCGCGGGCGGCGGTGCCGTGGCTGTTCAGCTCGTCGGCAAGCATGTGGATTCGACCGTCAACAACCCCATCGAGGCCGTGGCGCAGTGGCGCGCGGGTGCGCTCAGGCCGCTCTGCATTTTCGACGACCAGCGCAGCACCTACACCGCGAAGGTGACGGACGCGATGGCATGGTCCGACATCCCGACGTGCAAGGAGTCCGGCGTCGACGTGGACTATCAGATGCTGCGTGGCATCTTCATGCCGGCCGGTGTGACCAAGGAGCAGGTCGCCTTCTACGTCGAGCTCTTCAAGAAGGTGCGCGAGACGCCTGACTGGAAGGAATTCATGGAGAAGGGCGCCTTCAACAACACGTTCATGACCGGCGACGACTACGCCAAGTGGGTCGAGGCGGCCGAGAAGCGCCACCATGGCCTGATGAAGTCAGCAGGCTTCCTGGCGGCTGGAAAATGAGCGACGTGGGCGACGGGCCGGGCGAGAGCACCGGGCTGACCGGCGCCATGTTGATCACCGGCAGGGTAGGGACGGGCGTCGGCAGGCTGTTGGCGACGCGCAGGTTCGAGACAAGGTACTC
>CAUJKI010000431.1 GCA_963205015.1 Pseudomonadota bacterium | reverse complement strand
CATTCAGCATCTCGCCGGCATGAAGGACAGCAAGATCATCGTTGCGATCAACAAGGACGCGGAAGCGCCGATCTTCCAGGTGGCCGACTACGGTCTCGTCGGCGACCTCTTCCAGGTGCTCCCGGAGCTCGAAGCCGAGCTGGCAAGGATTGAGAGGCACGCGCCGTGACGATCACTCCTTGCGACATCAGGGGAATGATGATGTCGCACGAGTTTCCGACGATGAGTGCCGTCGTGGAGCAATTCGTCACCACGCTCGTCGCGCTCGCGAGCCGCAATGTCCGTCTTGGAGCGCCCGGGCCATTCCACACCCAGCTTCGGATGGCCTTGGGCTCTATTCGCCGAAAGGCGGCTGCAGGATCTACAGGAGCATCTCTGCCATGAATCGCACCAATCGCCCCGCATATCGATTGGACAACACGAGCGCCATGCTGATCCCTCAAGTGTCACCGGGGCCCGTGATCGTTGCGGGGAGAAGCGCCACTGTAACGGACGACCAGGGACGCAGCTATATCGACCTCGAAGCCGGCCCTGGAGTGAGTTCGGTCGGGCACTGCCATCCGCGTGTCGTAGAGGCCATCCAGCGTCAAGCAGAGGTTCTCATTCACAGTCCAGGCCGGTACCTCAGCCACATGGCCGCTTCCCTGGTCGAGCGCATCGCCGATCTGACTGACGGTCGCCTCACACGGACATTCTTCGCGAACTCCGGAGCCGAGGCGAACGACGGTGCGGTCAAGCTGGCGCTGAAGCACGCCATGAACAACGGCAAGAAAGGTTTTGGCATCTTTGCGCTGCAGCACGCCTTTCACGGTCGCCTGTCGCTACCTTTGTCTTTGACGGGTCTCGCCGAACGCAAGAAGGGCTTTGGCCCTTATGCGACGTTTCCTGGCGTGTTGCATCTTTCGGCGCCGTACAGCTATCGCGCCCCGGCAGGCCTCAGCGCCGAGGCTTATTCTGAGCTGTGTGTGCAGGAACTCGAAGACGCCCTGCTGACGCGCGCGCCTGGCGAGGTAGCGATCATGATCGCGGAGCCGATACTCGCCGTCGGGGGTATCCTCATTCCTCCGGCAAACTATTGGCCGAGCGTGCAGAAATTATGTGCTCGCCACAAGATCACGCTCATCTTTGACGAGGTGTTCGTCGGCTTTGGGCGGACCGGCAAAATGTTCGCCCATCAGCATTTCAGTGGTGAGCCGCAGATCATGACCTACGCGAAGGCTATAGGCGGCGGCGTTCCCATGGCAGGCTTCAGCGCTACCGAGGAGCTCGGAACCGGCTTCGAGAAGGGTGATCATTTTACGACATTCGGTGTGAACAATCAGATTGGGCTGGCCGCGGCTCACGCCGTCCTCGATGTGATGAAAGAGGAGAATCTGCCGGAGAATGCGGCGCGGCGCGGCGAGCAGTTCCTCACCAGCTTGCAGGGGCTGGCCCGAAAGCACGAGATTATCGGTGATGTCCGAGGGCAAGGGCTGATGATTGGGGTCGAACTTGTGCTCGATCGAAAGAAGAAGACGCCCGCGCCCGCGGTTGCGGCTAAGGTCGTCAAGGAAATGGCCGACCGCGGTGTGCTGCTCTCGGTGACGGGGGTTCACAACTGCGTGCTGCGCATCACGCCTCCGCTGACCATAAGCGAGCAGCAGGTCGACGATTGCGTCGAGCGCCTCGACGAAGCGTTGGCGGCCGCAATCGGCTGAGTTCTGGACAAGACGTCTCGAACATCCCGGCTGCGCGAAATGCCGCTCGGTACACGTTGTTCGTGCTCCGAGCTCCGGCACCGAAGTCGCGTCTGTGCGACGCGCCCATCTGCTTAGAAAGCGGTCCAGTAGGCATGAATAGCTGATATGCCCGCGCATGACGTGGACGTGGTTCCGCTCCTTTGAGCACTATGACGCGCAGATGGTTTTGCATGAGACGACGTGTGATTGCTCGCCACCTCGCCTCCTCCAACAAAAAGGGTCACAGGTATGCTGCGGGTTGCATTCGACATCGGGGGAACATTCACGGATTTTGTTCTCTATGACGAGCGCGCGAAGCGCACCCGATTTTGGAAGGTGCTCTCGACACCCTCGGAGCCGAGTCGCGGGGCGTTGGCTGGCCTCAAGGAGCTGCTCGCTTCGGAGGGGGTGCCGCCCTCCGAGATTACCCATGTCCTCCATGCGACCACAGTTGCCGCCAACGCCGTCATTGAGCGCAAGGGTAGCAGAGTTGCGCTGGTCACAACCGGTGGCTTCCGGGACATCATCGTGATGGGGCGGCAGAAGCGCTACGATACTTACGACGTCTACCTTGAGATGCCGAAGCCGCTTATTGAGCGCGCCAATGTGTTCGAGATCTCCGAGCGCATCGACGCGCAAGGTGAAGTAGTCGAGGCGCTGTCAGAGGAAAGCGTCAAGGCGATAGTGCCGGGCCTGAAGAAGTCGGGGTGCGACGCGATCGCGGTTTGTCTGTTGCACTCGTACGCAAATCCGGCACACGAACGCCGCGTTCAGGAGATTCTCAGCGCGAGCCTGCCCGGCGTTCCGGTCACCATCTCGGCGGACATCTCGCCGAAGATCCGGGAATACGAGAGAGCGAGCACGACGGTTGCCAACGCTTATGTTCAGCCGATCGTCCGGACCTACATCGGACAGCTGGAGGCTCGTCTCTCCGAGCTCAGCATCAGGGCACCTCTTTCCATTATGCAGTCGAGCGGCGGACTTGTTACGCCAGCTCTTGCCCGCCGATATCCGATCCGTATCGTCGAGTCGGGCCCTGCCGCGGGCGTCCTCATGTGTGCCGATGTGGGCCGCCAGGAAGGACGCGACCACGTCCTGACGTTCGACATGGGCGGCACGACGGCAAAGCTCGGTGCGGCTGACAAAGGAGAGCCCGCAGTCACATCGACATTCGAAATCGCGCGTGAGCGGTTTCGCGAAGGAAGCGGACTTCCGCTGAACGTCCCGTCTGTCGAGTTGCTGGAGATCGGCGCGGGAGGCGGGAGCATAGCAACCGTCGAGATGGGCGTAATCCGTGTCGGGCCGGAGAGCGCCGGCGCCGATCCAGGTCCTGTCTGCTACGGATTGGGTGGTAAGCGCGCAACGGTGACCGACGCCAATCTGGTGCTCGGCTTTCTCGACCCTGAGTATTTTAATGGCGGCAAGATGCGGCTCGACAGCGAGGGCGCCGCGAAGGCGATCGAAGAGCAACTCGCCAATCCGCTCGGCATTTCCGTTCTCGAGGCGGCATGGGGTATTCACCGCGTCGCCAACAGCAACATGGAGCGGGCGATGCGCGTCGTCTCCGTGGAGCGCGGGAGAAACCCAGCCGATTACGCTCTCGTTGCGTTCGGTGGCGCCGGCCCTCTTCATGGCGCCCGCCTAGCCAAGGCATTGAATGTGCCGACGCTGATTATTCCTGCAGGAGCCGGGGTGGGCTCGGCAGTCGGTCTGCTAGCCGCTCGCAGCAAGATCGACGTCGCCTTGACGCGATTCATGGAGATCAACGAGAACTCGTCGTCGCAGATCGCGGATATCTACACCGAGCTGACGAGCTTGGCGCTTGACGATATCAAGCGGCTCGACGTGGAGCCAAGCAAGATCATTTGGTCCCGTTACGCCTACATGCGTTATCGCGGGCAGGGACACGAGAGAAAGATTGATCTGCCTGCCGGCGGTATCGACAAGGGTTATGCGGCACGCGTCGTGGAGATTTTCAACGGCGAGTATCGCAAGAACTACGGCTATCTCGATCCGACCTCTGTCATCGAGGCTGTCGACTGGTACCTTGTTGGTAGTGCCGCTGCGACACAAAACTCCGTCTCCATAAGCCTGCGAGGCGATGGCGCTACGGCATCCGCGCCGAAGACGCGCGATGTGTATTTCCCCGAGCTTGGCGGCGCTACGCCGTGTCAGGTAGTCAATCGCTACGAGCTGAAGGTCGGCCAGAAGATTGTTGGCCCGGCGATCGTCGAGGAAAAGGAATCGACGACCGTTGTGCTTCCTGGTGACGTCGTCGCGTTGAGCCCGGCGGGCTCCCTCGTAGTCAGCATCAGTCAGAAGGCTTGAGACTATGGCAGTTGCCTCCAAATCCAATCGGCCGGGTGTTGATCCGATCACAATGTCTGTTCTCTGGAACGGCTTGATTGGCGTCTCCGAGGAAATGGGATCCACCCTGCGCCGTACGGCATTTTCTGAGGCTGTTCGTGACGGCGATGATTTCTCTACTGCCCTGTTCGACCGCTTCGGCCGATTGCTTTCGCAGGGCAATTTCACCCCGGGCCATCTCGGCTCCATGCCTTTCATCATGAAAACAGTCATGGAGTATTTCCCTGCGGAAACGCTCAAGGACGGCGATGCGATCCTTGGCAACGACTCCGAAATCGGATCGGGTCACTATCCCGACTTCTTCATGGTTACGCCCGTATTCCGTGAGGGAGGAATTGTCGCGTACACGATCAATATCGCGCATCAGTGCGATGTTGGCGGCGCGGTGCCCGGATCCCAGGTCATCCCCGGTATCACGGAGGCCTTCCAGGAGGGCCTGCGCATCCTACCCATTAAGATCGTAGCGGAGGGTAAGTTCGACCAACCGTTGCTTCGCATGATCCTCGGCAATGTCCGAATGCCGGAAAAAGTGGGTGGCGACATTCGCGCTCAATGGAACGCAAATTTCGTTGGCGGCGAGCGAGTGAACCGGCTGATCGACAGCCTCGGACTTGATGAATTCGACGCCTGCGTGGAGGCGATCCTGAATGCCTCTGAAAAGCGCATGCGCGAACTGATCAGCAACATCCCGGACGGCACCTATAGCTATGATGACGTGATGGATGAAGCAGGTCCCGGTACCGGCGCCATTCCCGTTTGCGTCGACATCACTGTAGCCGGTGACACCATTGCTGTTGATTTCTCGCGCAGCGGCGACCAGGTCGCGGCTGGAATGAACAGCTACATAAACTACACGCGTGCCTATGCGATGTTCGCTATCAAGGTTTTTGCGGATGCTCTCCTGCCGCAGAACGATGGCGTGATCCGCCCGATCTCGATTCACAGCCGCAAGGGATCATTCTTCAATCCGAAATTTCCAGCGCCTTCGAGTGGGCGTGCCGTCAATCAAGTTCGAATATTCGAAGTGATCAATGGGGCGCTCGCTCAGGTGCTCCCCCAGAAGGCAATGGGCGCCTTTTCGCATTGGACCAACGTCAATATAGGTGGGATCGACGAGCGAACGGGAAGGCCGTTTGTTTTCTATGACGTGCTGTTCGGGGGATATGGCGGTCGAGCCGACAAGGATGGCGTCGAGGCGCTCGCGCCGATCATAAATTGCCCAAACATTCCCATCGAGATTCAGGAGGCCGCGAACCCTCTGCTGGTTCGGCGCTGCGAACTTATTCAGGATTCGAGTGGAGCAGGAAAATATCGAGGCGGTAGCGGTCTGCGCAAGGATATCGAGCTCAGGACCGAAGCTGCCACGCTTTGCCCGATCTCCGATCGGCATGAGACGGCGCCGTATGGAATCTTCGGCGGCCTTGCGGGCACTAAGGCGGAGACAATTCTCAATCCGGATACCCAGCCCGTGCGCATCGGATCGAAAGAAGTGAGACGGCTGCGCAAGGGGGATGTGGTGAGCTTTCGTCTGGCTGGCGCCGGTGGCTATGGCGATCCGAAGGAGAGGCCCCGAGCGGCGATCGAGGCCGATTTGCGAGAGGGTCACATCTCCTTGGAAGCCGCGAGGCGCATCTACAATTATCGTCCGTCCTAGAACAAATCAGAACTTACAAAGGAGGAAACCTCATGACCCAGAACAAGCTCGGCAAGCGAAGGAAGGGCGTTACACGAAGAGATATTGGCCTCTATGGTGCCGCGCTGAGCACGACCTTGCTCATGGGGACGCGGAATGCGCGCGCGAGCCAAGTCGTCAAGTTCGGCCTTATGAGCTCATTCACCGGACCGGCCGCGTCGTTTGGTGAGGTCGAGGCGGTTTCTGTCGAGATTGCGATCGCGGATATCAATGCTGCCGGCGGGATCAAACTCAAGGACGGTCCGGCGAAGGTCGAGCTGATCAAATACGATCACGCATATGATCCGAGCAAGGCAACGACGCTTGCGCGGCAGGCAGTCCAGGATGGTGTAAGATTTCTGGAAGTGCTTGGTGGCGGTGTCATCCCTGCGGTCCAGACCGTCTCCGAGCCGGCGAAGATGCTGCTCTTTGGGCAGGGTGCGGGCACCCACTGGCTTGGGCCTAAGCGGCCTTTTACCTTCCAGCCGTTCTACAACATTGGAGCCAACGCCGTCGTTTGCCTGGAGTACCTGAAGCAGGCCAAACCGCAGACCAAGAAGATTGCCTTGGTTTATCCTGATGACGACATGGGCGAGTCGATTGCTGGAACCGTGATCGCTGGCGCCAAGCGGTTCGGCTTCGAGGTCGAGCGGCATTTCGTAACGAGAAGCACCACGGACTACTATCCGTTGCTGTCGTCGATGATGCGCAGTCCGCCCGACTACATCGACATCGACGGTATGCCTGGACCGCAATATGCCACCCTCGCCAAGCAGTCCAGGGAGAACGGCTACAAGGGCGGCTTTATTTTCTCCACAAGCCTCGATCCGAACGCATTCAGAAAGCTTTCCGCTTCCGATGCCATCGTGGGAAGCTTGAACGCTCCAGCCTGGGCCGAATGGTCGACGGAGATCGGGAAGCGTTGGACGGCCGAGGTTGATCGTCGCCTGCCGGGCAACCGGCAGATGTGGACCGGACGGTCGTATGACAACCTGATCCTCCTCAAGGCCGCGATAGAGGATGCGGGTACGCTGGACACAACGCAGATCGCCCAGGCGTTGGAGCGCGTTACTGTGTCGGGCCTCGCGGGAACTGTCCGGTACGTCAATAGAAGCATAGCCGCGCCAATTCCCGTTGGAGAGATCTACCTCACCAGCAATGGGGATATCGCCCTCAAGAAAGTCTTCGAAGGTAACGGCTGATTGCAAGTCGAGGGAATCAGCCTTGTTCTATATCCAGGTCCTGCTCAACGGCGTGACGGCTGGCGTCACGCTTGCGCTTGTGTCGATCGGACTGACGCTCATTTTCGGCGTGCTCGGTGTCGTGAATTTTATTCATGGCGTCGTGTTCATGCTCGGTGCCTATGCGACAATCTACTTCGCGCAGATGGGTGGCGGGTATTTCGGAGGCTTGATCGGGGCTGCGATTTCTACCGCCGTCTTTGGATTGATCGTAGCCTATTTCTTCCTCGAACGCTTTCAGGGGCGGTTTCTGGAGGGCGCCGTCTTTACAGTTGCTGGCGCCCTTTTTCTGGAAAGCGTGGCCCATGAATTGTTCGGGGGAGCTCCGCGTGGTATCGCGCCCCCGTTTTCCGGCGTGTACAACATCAATGGCCTCATCCTCAACAAGCATCGTTTGCTTGTGCTGGTGGCGGGACTTTTGATTGTTCTGGCCGTGCACCTCTATGTGAAGCACAGCCGCTTTGGCCGAGCCATGAGAGCCCTGCAGCAGGATCCGCTTGCGGCGACCTTGCAGGGTGTGCGCGTTCGGGAAGTTTCGGTGTTTACATTTGGCTTGGGGTCCTGCCTCGCGGGGGTGGCAGGAGGACTTGTCGCTCCGCTCCAGCTCTCGCTGCCAGATATGGGTGTGGTTCCCCTCCTGCTTGCATTTGTCTCGATCATCGCGGGGGGGATGGGCAGCATTGCTGGAGCATTCTGGATGGCTCTGTGCGTTGGCATGATTCAGAGCGTCGTGACGAGCTTCTGGAGCCCTCAGGCCGTGATCGGCGTGACTTTTCTCTTCGCGATGATGGTGTTGGTGGTGAGGCCAACAGGATTGGCAGGCCATGACCACTAAGTCGATAGCAGAGCAGCCATTGATGAAGCTTGCCCTTCTGCTCGGGCTCGCGTGCTCGCTTGCGGTGCTGCCGAGTTTTCTGGGCGACTATTACCTTCACATGGCGATGCTGAGTTTCTCAGCCATGTTGCTGGGATTGGGCCACCGACTTCTCTACCTGACCGGCCAGGCTTCCTACGGTCATGGTGCCTTCTATGCGCTTGGGGCATACGTGACCGCTATCGGAACGACCAGTGCGGGAATGTCCGCCTGGTCGAGTCTTCTCCTCGCGGCGATATTGCCTGGCATCGTCGCGTTTGCCTTGAGTGCCGTGGCCTTCCGTACGCGAGGCGCATATTTTGTATTGCTCTCCTTCGGCATTGCCGTCGTGGTGCATTCGCTTCTCACCAGTCTCAAGGGGTTCACTGGTGGCAATTCAGGCATCATGAATATTCCTCCGCTGACAGGATTGAGTTCCGTGTCGCACCACTACTACTTTCTGGGAGGTGTGTTCATCGCGGTCCTGTCGTCATTCATCATTTTGGAGCGGTCGCGGTGGATTCTTGAGCTTCGTTCGATTGGGCAGTCAGCCAATCTGGCTGCATCGGTCGGCATTCCGGCGCAATCGAACATGACGCTTGCGCTGATCGTAGGGGCATCGATCGCCGGGGCACTCGGCGGCATATTCGCCAGCTACACCACGTTCGTGTCTCCAGCAGCCCATACCTTCTGGACATCCATTTTTATCCTGACCTTCACTGTGGTCGGAGGTGCGGCCTATATGATGGGGCCGATCGTTGGCGCGGCATACATCACGCTCGTGCCGCTCCTCTTCAACTGGTCGCAATCGCTTGTCGGCATGTTTGTTGCTGCAAGCATTGCAGCCGTGATGCTGGTGGTGCCTGAAGGGATCGTGACCACGACGATAACGCGCTCCAAAAGAAGTAAGGAGCAGACTCCAGTTGCCGACGAAGTTGCGGATGTACGCGGCAGTGATGCCGACCTGATTGAGCGCCTCAAGCATGCGCCCGGTGCTAGACGCGGCGGCAAACTCGATGTCGTTGGTCTCAGCCATAGCTTTGGCGGTCTGCAGACGACCAAAGATGTGACCTTTTCGGCAGCGCCGGGCGAGTGCCTGGGTATCATTGGGCCAAATGGCGCAGGAAAGACTACCCAATTTAACCTGATCAGCGGCTTCGTCCCGGCGAAGACCGGCGATCTGTTCCTCGACGGTCAGCGATTGAATGGCCTCGCTCCTGAACGTGTCCAGCAATT
>CAUJKI010000430.1 GCA_963205015.1 Pseudomonadota bacterium | reverse complement strand
TCTCGGCCTCGAAGCGGCGACGTTGCTCGCCTGCGTCGGTCAGCTCGCCAAAGGCATTGGCAAGCTCAACGCCGCAGGCATACAGCTCGAAGCGCTCGGCAACGCGCAGGTCGTTCGGCGAGGGACGCGCCAGCGCCGCCTCCACGGTCGGATATTCCATGAGGATGGTCGCCTGCCCGCGACCGATGCGCGGCTCGATGCAATCGACGATGACGCGGCTGAAGATGTCCGACCAGGTATCGTCCGGCGCCACGCGCACGCCGACACCGAGCGCTTGCTCGGCAAGCCCATCGCGATCAGGAGCCGCCCCACCGAGCGTCGCCAGCAGGTCGACCCGTGCATGGCGGCGAAAGGCTTCGGCCACCGTCAGCCGCTCGGGTGGCGCCGAAGGATCGACCGGCTCATCGCGGAAGGTCAGAAGGTCGGTCCCAGCGGCAGCGGCGGCCAGCGCCAGCAGCTCGGCGCAGTCGCGCATGAGGACGTCGTAGGGCTCGCCCGCGCGATACCATTCGAGCATCGTGAACTCGGGGTGATGCAGCGCCCCGCGCTCGCGATTGCGGTAAACCGGCGCGAAGGTGAACAGTCGGCGCTCTCCCGCGGCCAGCAGCTTCTTGCACGCGAACTCCGGCGATGTATGCAGGTAGAGCGGCGCCGCACGCCCCCCCTCGGACCGCCATTCGGTGGAAAAAGCGTGCAGATGCGCCTCGTTACCCGGCGACGCCTGGAGGGCGCTGGTCTCGACCTCGACGAACCCCCGGTCCTCGAACCAGCCGCGCAGCGCTGCCTTGATCCGCCCCCGCGCGAGCAGAAACGGCCGCCGGTCGGCGTGCTTGTCCGGATGCCACCATGGGCGTTCCTGGGAACGTTCGGTCATGAGGTCTGAACGGTCCTCGCCCCGTCATCAAATCCGGGCCCGAGTGAGCCCCGATCGGGGCCCGACTTGGCCTCGCGCCCCGAAACAGCTATGAAGCCCGCCAAACGACGATTTTCAGCGGCCCCACGCGGGGAAATGGACGGAGAACGGTTTCGTGGTCAAGGTTATCGCAAGCGAGGTCCGCAAAGGCAATGTCCTGGAGATCGACGGTGATCTCTGCACGGTCCTCAAGGCCGAAAGCATCCGCCCCGGCAAGGGCACCCCGACGACCCACATCGACATGCGCCGGATCTCGGACGGCGTGAAGATCGTCAAAAGCTACCGGACGACGGAGACGGTCGAGCGCGCCTTCCTCGACGAGAAGGACTACGATTATCTTTACGAGGATGAAATGGGCTTCAATTTCATGGAGCCCGAGACCTTCGAGCAGATCGTGGTGCCGAAGGACCTGCTCGGTGATTCCGCCCAATGGCTGGTCGAGAACATGCGTTGCTCGATCAAGCTCTTCGAGGGCAGCCCTGTCGCCATCGAGCTGCCGCAGCGCGTGACCTTCGAGATTGTCGAGGCCGATCCTGTAGTTAAAGGGCAGACGGCGTCCTCGTCGTACAAGCCGGCGAAGCTCTCCAATGGCGCCCGCGTGATGGTGCCGCCGCACATCGAGTCCGGGACCCGCATCGTCGTCATGACCGAGGACGGGTCCTACGTAGAGCGCGCAAAGGACTGATGCCAGGGTAGCCGCGGGCGGCCTGCCACCATGCAGGGCACGCCTGCAGCGAAGGACGTTGACCCTCGGCACACCGCCGAGTTGACTGCAAAACCAAAAGCCAAGACGGCACCCGGCAACGCTTCACCAGCCGCCGGCAAGCCGCAGGGCAGATCAGCCAAGAGGAAACGGCCATGACAGCTTCGGAGGGCGCGGCACGCGAGGGCCCCAAACAGGCCTCCGCGAACGTCGCCCGCCGGAATGCGGCTGTTCTCGACCAGCTCCCCTTTGGCGACACCCAGGACTTCGAGGACGCCCGGCGCGGGTTCCTCGGCACGATCGAGGATGCGCATATCGTCGGCGATACGGGGCGCGTCGTCTGGACCATGCGGACGTACGCCTTCGAGCGCGACGAGACCGCGCCGCCGACCGTTAATCCGAGCCTCTGGCGGCAGGCGCGCCTCAATACCGTCCATGGCCTCTTCGAGGTCGTCCCCGGTATCTATCAGGTGCGCGGGTTCGACATCGCCAACATGACCCTGATCGAGGGGCGGGATGGCGTGATCATCGTCGACGCCCTGACGGCCGTGGAGACTGCGCGCGAGGCGCTCGCCCTCTACCGCCGACATCGCGGCGACAGGCCGGTGACGGGCGTCATCTACACGCACACGCACGTGGATCATTGGGGCGGCGCGCTCGGCGTCGTGACGGCCGCGGAAGTTGCGGTACGCAAGATCCCGGTCATCGCGCCCGAACACTTCATGGAGCACGCGATCTCGGAGAACGTGATCGCGGGCAATGCCATGCTGCGGCGCGCCCTCTACCAGTTCGGCGGGCTTTTGCCGCGCGGGCCGGCGCAGCAGGTGGACTGCGGTCTCGGCAAGGCGATCAGCGCGGGCCGGGTTACCCTGCTGCCGCCGAACGACAGCATCACGCATACGGGCGAGACCCGCACGATCGACGGCGTCGAGTTCGTCTTCCAGATGGCGCCCGAGACCGAAGCGCCAGCGGAGATGCATTTCTATCTTCCGGCCTTCAAAACCCTAAACCTCGCGGAGAACGCGACGCACAACTTCCACAATCTGCTGCCCTTTCGCGGCGCCGAGGCGCGCAACTCGCTCGACTGGTCGAAGTACATTCAGGAAGCCATCGACCTGTGGGGCGACACCGCCGCGGTGCTCTGTGGACAGCATCACTGGCCGGTGTGGGGCCGCGACCGCGTTGTCGGCCACCTCGAAGCTCAGCGCGATCTCTACCGCTATGCGCACGACCAGACCGTGCGGCTGATGAACCATGGCCTGAAACCGTCCGAGATCGCCGAGCAGATCGGCACGCCCAAATCGCTGGACGGCGCGTGGGCAACACGCGGCTACTACGGGCATATCCGGCACAACGCCAAGGCCATCTATCAGCACTATCTCGGCTGGTACGACGCCAATCCGGCGAATCTCGATCCGCTGCCGCCGATCGAGACCGGGCGCAAGATGGTCGAATACATGGGTGGCGCCGAAGCCATCCTGAAGCGGGCACGCGCGGATTTTGCCGCTGGCGAATTCCGCTTCGTCGCGCAAGCCCTTTCGCATCTCGTCTTCGCCGAGCCGGACAATGCCGACGCCCGTGCCTTGCTGGCGGATACGTTCGAGCAGCTCGGCTATCTCAGTGAAAGCGCCGCGTGGCGGAATGCCTATCTGTTCGGCGCCCTCGAGCTGAGGCAGGGGATGCCCAACGTGCCTGCGCGCTCGGCGATCGGCCCACACATTCTCGGCGCACTCCCAACCAGCCAGCTCTTCGACTATCTCGCCGTCCGTCTGAACGCGCCCAAGGCGGAAGGCTTCCGCACGACGCAAAACTGGCACTTCACAGACACGGACGAGAAATTCTGCGTCATCGTCTCGAACTCGGCGATGTCGATGTCTCCTCGACGCCTGGCGACGACGCCGGACGCTACCGTAACGCTCAGGCGAACAGACCTCGACGCGGTCATCGCGGAGAAGTCGACCGTCGACGCCGCTATCGCCGCAGGCACCATCCAGATTTCCGGTGATCCATCGAAGGTCGTCAAACTCTTTTTACTGCTCGATACCTTCGAGCGCATGTTCGAGATCGTCGAGCCGCGCCGCAAAATTATCCTCTAGCTCGCCAAGGAATCGTCGACGAACCGTTGAGCCCCGCATCGCTTGAAAACACTTGCTGCAAGGAAGCTTTCATTCATGCTCAAAGACCCGCCGATACTGACCGTCCGCCGCATGTGGCAGCGTCCTGATGCCTTCACGCTCGGCCGCCTCAAGGGCGTGCAGACCGGTCAGGCCATCGATGCCATGCAGGGCCGTGGCGCTCTCGACGCCGCGATCAAGGCCATCGACATCGCCAACGCGACCTTCCTCGGCACCGCGCTCCCCTGCGAAACGGGTCCGAATGACAATCTCGCCATCATCGCGGCCGTGGCGCTCGCTCAGCCGGGCGACGTGATCATGGCTGCCTCGGAGGGCTTCACGCAGTCCGCCGTCGTCGGTGACAACGTGACGATGGTCGCCAAGAGCAAAGGCGTTGCCGCGATCGTCATCGATGGCATGGCGCGCGATCTCGCCGGCCTGCTGCCGGTCGGACTTCCGGTGTTCGCGCGCGGCATCACGCCGAATTCTTGCGTGAGGAGCGGCCCCGGCCGTGTCGGCCTGCCGGTCGTGATCGGCGGCGTGACAGTTGAAGCCGGCGATGTCGTGATCGGCGATGCCGATGGCGTCGTCGTGCTGCCGCGTAAGCACCTCCACACCATTCTGCCGTCGGTCGAGGAAGTGCTGGCCGCCGAGGCGGCCATGCAGGGCAAGATCAGGAACGGCTTTACGAACATCGGCGGGATCGAGGAAATTCTCGCATCCGACCGTGTCCGCTACGTCGACTGAGACGCAAGCGGAAGCGCCACCACCAGGAGGATATGCATGGCGACCAACAAGAAGAAAGTGCTCTTCACGGACTCTATGGGCCGTGCCGGACGGGACATCCTGTCGTCGCGCCCGGATGTCGAGGCCATCGCCTTCCCGAACATGGCGCAGGACGATGAATACCGCGCGATCCTGAAGAAGCACGCCCCGGTCCACGCGACCATCCTTGGCGGTACGCGCTTTCGCCCCGCCGAGCTCGATGCGGCGGGCGGCATGGAGGTCGTGGCACGCGTCGGCGTCGGCTATGATGCCATCGACATCCCGGGCATGACCGCGGCGAAGGTGCCGGTCATGATTGCCGGCACTGCGAACTCGCCCTCGGTTGCCGAGCACGCGATAAGCTTCATGCTGACGCTCGCGCGCAAAGGGCCGGAGCTTTCCGCCCTTGTCAAGGAAGGCCGCTGGGGCCAGCGCATCAATCCTGAGATGATCACGACCGATCTTTTCGAGAAGACAGTGCTGATCGTCGGCTTCGGCCGCATCGGCACCCGCACGGCTAAGCGCTGCCAGGCCATGGAGATGCAGGTTCTGATCTACGATCCCTATGTGCCTGCTGAGAAGATCAAGGCTGCCGGCTGCGAGCCCGTGACGAACCTCGATGCCGCCCTGCCGCGCGCCGACTATGTAACGATCCACTGTCCGAAAACGCCAGAGACGGTCGGCATGTTCGGCGCGAAACAGCTCAAAGCCATGAAGCGCACGGCCTACCTCGTCTCGACCGCCCGCGGCGGCATCATCGACGAGCCGGCGCTGCATGCGGCGCTCACCGACGGCACGCTGCCGGCGGCGGCACTCGACGTGTTCGACCGCGAGCCGCCCGATCCGGCGAACCCGCTCTTCAAGCTGCCGAACCTCCTTGCCTCGCCGCATATTGCCGGCGTGACGGCAGAGGCCATGGAGCGCATGTCGGCGGAAGCGGCGAGAAACGTGCTCTCCATCTTCGACGGCGCGCCGCGCAAGGAAAACGCGATCAATCCCGAAGTGTTCGGCTGAAGCCGAACAAGCCGCTCACACGCAGCGGCCCGCACTGGCGATAGTCCAGTGCGGGCCGTCGGCGTTCTGTGCCTGCTTCAGGTTTTAGCGCGACCGAGGAAGGCCTTGGCGGCGCCCGTATCGATCAGCGGGTAGACCTCGAACGTGGCCGGGATGATCTCCGCCCATTCGTTCATGAGGCGGTGCAGCGTCTCGTTGTCCGGCACATCGAAGAGGATCACGGCGCCGCGACCCGTACGCGCCCAGGCGCCCTTGCACGTGCCGTTCGCCTCGAGCGGCGCCAGCCACTCCCAGTAGGCCTTGCGGCTCGGCACCATCGTCGAGGGCTTGTCCGGACGCGGCGTGGAGATGACCATGAAGAGCATGTAAGGCCTCGTCAGATCAATTTGCGCTTCGCGAGATTGCGCATGAGATCGGCCGCACCGAAGGCCCACGGCGGCGCCTGATCGGAGGTCGCCATCACGTTCGTGAGCGCACCAAGCGGATCGGCGTGAATGGTGACGATGTCGCCGACCTTGTGCGTGAAACCCATGCCGGGCGCGCCGCGATCCTCGCTCGGCGCGAACATCGTCCCAAGATAGAGGACGGCGCCGTCCGGATACTGATGCGTCTTGCCGATGAGCTGGCCGACGAGGTCCGCCGGATCGCGCGCGATCTCGCGCATGGAGGACTTGCCTGTGAGGCGGAAGCCTTCGGGACCATCAACC
>CAUJKI010000429.1 GCA_963205015.1 Pseudomonadota bacterium | reverse complement strand
GGGGGCAGGCGACCGTCTGACTGGCTGCCTTGACGCCCATCCGGCCGGATTCAGGCGGGCGCCGACTGGCCTGGTCGCTACATAAGGCCCCATTCCCCGAAGTGGACTGCATGGCAGAGTCCGTTTGAACTTCCTATCCGCCGCATCGACGCGCAGCAGTTCGAAGTGCTGCAGATCCAGGACAACGCGATCCGCACCGTGCGCGTGCGCGCCGCCGGTGGAGCCGGCGCCGGCCGCGGCTAGTGGCCTGTACCAACTGATTGTGTACTGATGTGGCGTGATGGATCGGCATATTTCCACTTCACGGATTTCGGCGCCTTGTTGTATTGGCGAATGTAGCGCATGAGTTTTCTCTTAAGATCCGGGACGGAAGTGAATACGCCGCGTGCGATCACGTCGCGCTCGATCTTGCCGAACCACAGCTCGACCTGATTGAGCCAAGACGAGTAGGTCGGAGTGAAATGCAGATGAACCTTCGGATGCGCAGCCAGGAAATCCTTGACCGTCTGGCTCTTGTGCGCCGAGAGATTGTCGGCGATCACGTGGATCTCCTTGCCGCGTGGCTGGTTGATCACGATGTCGGTGAGGAAGGCAACGAACTCCGCGGAGGTATGGCGCTCAGCCGTTTTGCCCAGCACTTCGCCGGTGCGGGTGTTGAAGGCTGCGTAGAGCGACAGGGTGCCATGGCGGAAGTACTCGAACCCGTGGCGTTCGGCTCTGCCCGGGGACAACGGCAGCACCGGGTCTTTGCGATCCAGGGCTTGGATATGAGTCTTCTCATCAACACAGAACACCGCTGCGTGCGCCGGCGGGTTCAGATACAGCCCGATGATATCGGCGGCCTTCTTCTCAAAGTCCGGATCGTTCGAGGCCATGTAGCGTTCGATCCGATGGGGCTTCAAGCCATGCTTGCGCCACACGCGCGCCACCATCATGTGACTGATGCCCAGCTGGGCCGCGAGCTTGCGCGTGGTCCAATGCGTCGAAGTACTCGGGGCGTGGCGCGTGCTTTCCAGGATGCGCGCCTCCAGCTGCGGGGTCAGGACCGTAGCGACCTGGCCGATATGCCGGCTGTACAGGCCCGCAAGGCGCTGCTCGGCAAATCGCTTGCTCCAGCTGGCGACAAAGCCGCGACTGCACTCGATCCGCTCGGAGGCCTCGTCCCACGTATGGCCGTCGGCCAGCAACAGAATCAGCCGCGCGCGCCGGGCATCTTCCGCCCGATCGCTCCGGCTGTTCGCTCGCCGCGTCAGCTCCATACGCTCCGCGTTCGTCAGGGTGATGGCGTCTGTCATGGATGCCATTATAGTCTACAAATGATTGTTACGGGCCACCAGGCACGTTCCACAAGATCCGCATCCTCGGCCCGCATGCAGCACTCGATGCCATCGTCGCCAGCAGCGGCTGATCCCATCAGTTCTCGATGCAATCCAGACTCTGCAAAAGAACCGTTTTCCCTGAAGCGTAAAACGTCCTGCTTCTGACATGATCCGAATTAACTCGCTTCCCACTAATCGTCGACAACAGTCTGCCAGTCTCAGCATCAAACACTGCAGCCTCTCCACGCTCAAGGAGATTTACCAAGGTGCGCTGAATAGCCGATAACTGATACGAGTCCGCCAAGACATATTTGAATAAATCAGTGTTTCTATCGAGCGGCAAATCCTTCGTTACCAATGCAAGAAGTTCCTTCGCGTCCTTGTTCCCATTGGCCGCTGCGGATTCAAGAGCTCCGCGCAGACTGGCCGGTATGACAAGAACGGCAAAATTGTAATCGAATGATCGAAAGTAAAAGTAAGGATCAGCGATTTTCTCCATCAGACCCACACTCGCACGAGATTCACCGCGCGGCATATCTGTAACAAGACATCCGGATGCAAATGTACGCTGATGAGCGCCAAGCAATAGAACCATTGCGGTTACACCGATCATTGAACGAACACAGATTGCTGGACGCTGTGCGCAATGATTCCTCTCATGACCTTTAAGCAGGAGCATTACTCACTCCCATTGAGCAGCTTCAGCGCCGCCTCGTCGTATGTAGTTCAGCGTACCGGCCCACGTCGTGGCGCACGTGAATACCAGAAGCACGAGCCGCAGACACCGTCGAAACGATCGCGTCGTCATGAATCACATCTCCGGGCGCTCTCTTATGACTTGGGGTGAGCGCGGCCAAATAGCGTGTGCCCAAGTCTTACCGGAAAAGTGCCCTCTCCATGAATCCCCGTGCCCCGAGGATGCCACCGGAAGCAGGGAGGTGTCACGAAAAATATGTGTGGCCCGCTGGCTGAGTCATTTGCTTCCCACTAGCGGCAGGCCGCGATCGCCTCGGCCACGCGCGTGACCGCGCGCACCTCGAGCCCGTCGACCGGCTTGCGCGGCGCATTGCCCTGCGGCACGACCGCGACCTTGAAGCCCTGCTTCGCCGCCTCGCGCAGGCGTTCCTCGCCGTAGGCGACCGGACGCACCTCGCCGGTCAGGCCCACCTCGCCGAACGCGACCAGCGACTGCGGCACGGCCCGGCCCTGCAGGCTGGAAGTCAGCGCCAGCACGAGCGGCAGGTCGGTGGCGGTCTCGGCCAGATCGAGCCCGCCGACGACGTTCGCGAACACGTCGTGTTCCTGCAGCGAGACGCATCCGAAGCTGCGGCGGGAAGCTTGCGATCATCGCCAGCATCGAGGAGCCGGAGGTGATCGCCAGGATCCTTGCGCACCTGGAGACAGCCGCTCCTGATCAGTTCCAGGCCGAACTACCGCGCGGCGCACGGGCGCCGCCGTCGCAGC
>CAUJKI010000428.1 GCA_963205015.1 Pseudomonadota bacterium | reverse complement strand
ATCCGAAGAAGATCAGCGGCCCCGCGGACGTCATGGAGATCCTCGAGATCGTCTGGTAGGCGGCCTCGCGCTTCAAGCGTTGGCGAGCCTGCCGCTCCGGGGAATGACGGTGCTGTGGGTGCGCTGGCGCCGGCCGGTACGCCGCCGCCAAAGGAGGAACAGGACGATCGACACGTTGAGCAGGTTCCAGGCAATGCCGTTGAGGAAGGCCGCCTGGTAGGAGCCCGTGAGATCGTAGATGACGCCCGAGAGCCAGCCGCCGAGCGCCATTCCGAAGAGCGTCGCCATGAGCACGACGCCGACGCGCGCACCCGCCTCCCTGGGCGAGAAGTACTCACGCACGATGAGCGCGTAGCTCGGCACGATGCCGCCCTGGAAGAGCCCGAACAGCGCCGAGACCACATAGAGCGACGCGAGCCCGTCGAAGGGGATGTAGAGGCAGAGCGCGATCCCCTGCAGCGTCGATCCGAGCAGCAGGGTCTTCAGTCCGCCGATCTTGTCCGAGATGAAGCCCGAAATCAGCCGACTCACGATGCCGAAGCCGAGCATGAGCGAGAGCATTTCGGCACCGCGCTGGGCGCCGAAACCAAGATCGGCACAGTAGGCGACGATATGGACCTGCGGCATCGACATCGCGACGCAGCACGCGAGGCCGGCGATAACGAGCAGCGCCTGGAGCGTGAAAGGCCGCAGGCGCAGGAGCGCGGGCGAGGCCTCGTGCGCGAGGCTGCCCGCGGCGACCGGCGCCTCGTGCGGTGGCCTGCGCTGGAGCAGTGGCGCGAGGAGCAGCAGCGACACCGTGCAGAACAAGCCGAGGGCCAAGTGCGTCGGCCGCCAGCCGTAGGTGTCGATCGAGGCCTGCAGGATGGGTGGCCAGATGGTGCCGGAGAGATAGTTGCCGCTGGCGCAGATGGCGAGGGCGATCCCGCGCCGCTTGTTGAACCAGTGAGTGATGTCGGCAAGGAGCGGCGCGAACATCGTGGCGGTGCCGCAAAGGCCGATCAGGAGGCCGTGTGCGATGGCGAACTGCCAGAGGTTCTGTGTGTAGCCCGTCGCGATGTAGCCGAGCCCGATCGCGATGGCGCCGTACATCACGGGAAACATGACGCCGTGGCGGTCGGCGATCCGGCCGGCGATCACGCCGCCGAAGCCGAAGCCGAGGAGCGTCAGCGTATAGGGCAGCGACGCCGCTGCGCGGTCGACCCCGAACTCGGCCTGTACGGCTGGCAGGACGACGACCACCGACCACATACCGACGTTGCCGATCGTCCCGATGAGCGCTGTAACGACGAGACGCAGCCATGCATAGGACGAATCGACGTCGGCGGCCGTACCGTAGGTGTGGTTCATCGGATCCGTGGTCTCAGGCTAAGGCCGCAGCGGGGCACCGCGCGCGCGGCCGGACAGGCGCGGTACACGATGGAGTTGTCGGGATACGCGCACTATGCCCGTTTTTTGGGCGCAAGTCGATGCGGCCGTTCCGCGAGAGAAGTGTTGCCGAAGTGCCGCGCGTGGCGCTGCGGGCGCGGTCCGCGCGTCATCCGGCTGACGAATGGGACGTAACATGATAACTTCTTGTGAAAATGTAGCCGCGTCACCACGTAGATCGACACCTGCAGCCGGGTGGCGCGTGCATGTTTGCTCGTGCTCGTGGCGGCGCGAACTGATCAGGGAGTGAAGCAATGAGTGGGTCATGGGCACGTGGCGTGGGGCGTGGGGCCGTCCTCGCCGTGCTGATGATAGCGGCCAGCTTCTCTGCGGCGCGCGCCGAGACGCCCTTCCAGACGCTGGCGGGAACCTGGGCCGGTTCCGGCCAGATCAAGCTTGAGAACGGCAAGACCGAAGCCCTGAAGTGCCGCGCCTTCTACACGCAGAAGGAAGCGGCGGGGCTTGGTCTCGCGCTGCGTTGCGCCTCGGCGAGCAACAAGATCGAGCTCCGCGCGAACCTGAACCAGAGCGGCAGTCAGGTTGACGGGAGCTGGGAGGAACGCACGTTCAACGCGACCGGCACCGTGAGCGGCAAGGTCAGTGCGAGCCGGATCAATCTCTCGATTACTGGCGGGACGTTTTCCGGTTCGATGAACGTGGCGATCACCGGTGCGCGCCATTCGGTATCGATCGAGACAAACGGCATCGGTCTCAGGGCCGTGAACATAAGCCTGTCGCGCAGCTAGTGAGTTAGGGGGTGGCCGTCCGGCGGGGCGCCGGGTGGTCCGAGTGGTCGACCTGGCGCCTGAGGCGCCGCCGGCCGCGAGCAGGGAGAAAGAGCATGAAAAGGATTTCGACGCCGCTCGCGGCTCTCGTTGTCGCGAGTGGACTGACGCTCGGCATCGATGCCGCCGTGCTCGGGGACGCCTCGGCGCAGCGTTTCCGCGACGGCGAGCCGGCGCGCCGGGCGCCGGACTATGTGGTCGCGCACAGCCGCTGGGGGCATGGCTCGGTATCGGGGCCTGTGCGCCGCGGTTCCAATGGCTGGGAAGTGCGGATGCCGGGCGGCACGTGGATCGAATGCAAGCGGAGCTGCTCGGAGTCGCTGCGCCTCGCGACGGTCGACTTCTGGGAGACGCAGGGCCGCAGCCCGCCAGACGGCGGGCCGAATTACTTCCGCTTCGATTTCGGGTTCTGAGGCGGTAGCAGGCCCTCTCCCGCACGAGGAGAGGGCGGCTCCCCCATCGAGCTGTGGGACTGGCGATCAGCCGACCGCCAACGGCACCTTCTGATCGATCTTCACGCCGGCATCATCGACCCAGGTGAATTCGAATTCGCCGGGCCCTGGGACCTTCATGAAGAAGGCCAGATAGGGATTCGCCGAGATGCCGGGGAGCACATCGGCCCTGAAGAATTCGACGCCGTTGTATTTCGCGGTGAACGTATTGATGATGTTGCGCGGGACGACCTTGCCGTCTGCGGTCTTGCGGTTGCCGGTCTCCATGACGTGCTGGACCAGCGTCTTGATCTCGATAACCTCGCCGACCTTGGCCTTCTCCGGAACGCGGATGCGGGGTTTTGCTGCCGACATTGTTCTCGCTCCCTTGCGCTCGCTCAGCCGCCGCAGCCGCCGATCGTGACTTTGACGTTCCGCTTGCCGATCAGAAATTTGCCGTCGCTCAGCGCGGCCACGGCAATGATGTCCTGCGTACGCGCGAGGCGCATCCGGCTCGACACGGCCGCCTTGCCCGAAGTCGGCGTGAAAGTGTAGCTCGCAACGCCTACCTGCGGATTGCCGGGGGCGAAAACGTGGAGCACCTTGACGTAGCTCGCGTCGGTCATGGGGCTATCGACCGAAAGCGTGAAGGGAACGGTGTTGCCGTTCTCCGCGATCTCCGGGATCTCGAGCGTGATGCCGCTCTCGGTCGGCGTCGCGTCGCCGAGCACCTTCTTCAGTGCCTCGTCGATGCTGCGAACGGGCTCCTGGGCAAGGGCCGGCAGATCGGCGAGGAACGCGGCAACCGCCAAGCTGGCGCCGGCGCCGATCAGGAATGTCCGACGGCCAATAACCTCGACTTCCATCCTTTGCGTCATTGCCTTGTGCACACCCGGCGTTTGGCGCCGAGGCCTCCTCCGATTTGGCCGCGCACCGGGGCCGGTTGCTCCGACACCGTCCGATGCTTGCAGATTTCAACTAGCATATTAGAATGTTTGTATGCAACCGCAGGGGCGCTGAGAAGGGCGTGGTTTTGGCGATCATGCAGGAGCTCCTGAGGCGCTTTTCGCATCTGCGTACGGCTGTCCTGATGCTTGTGCTTCTCACCGGCGCGACGTGTGCGCAGAGTGTCCCTCCCGCGACCGAAATAGATCTCGCGACGGCGCCTGCGGCGCTCGTCATGATCAGCGATCCCGGCTGCCCCTATTGCGCGCGGTGGGAGCGCGAGGTCGCGCCTGGATATGTCGCCAGTGACGACAGCAAGATAGCGCCGCTCGTTCGCCGCGACCGGCGCGCGCCCGACATCGCTTTCATCCCGCGGGTCGTCTACTCGCCGACGTTCGTCATGCTCGTGCGCGGTCGCGAGGTCGGACGCATCGTTGGCTACGCGGGCGCGGATCTCTTCTGGATGCAGCTCGCTGCACTGATGGAAGACGTGCGTATCGCGCTGCGACGCAGCAGTGCGGCCGAGATCTACTTCGCGGCGCACAAGAGCGAAGGAAAATGAGACGCCGCGTGTGCAAACCGCTTGCGCGGCACACTGAAAGCTTATCAAAAGAAAATATAAGAATGGGCGCCGGAAAGGCTGCAAAGAAGAGAAGAAAGGTTGAGGAAGCGCTTGATCCCACGGGAGGCATAAATGACTGATATTTCACGGCGAAATCTGATAGTCGGCGCGGGGGCGGGGGCCGTCGCGGCGACGAGCTTCGGAACCTTCGCGATCGCGCAGGGAGCGGGCGCTGGCCGCGTGGTCGTAATCGGTGGCGGTGCCGGCGGTGCCAGCGTGGCGCGCGCCCTGAAGCTCGGTGCGCCGGCATTGCGCGTGACGCTGCTCGAGCCGAACCGTGTCTATTCCTCGTCGTTTTTCTCGAACCTCTATCTCGGGGGCTTCCGCTCGTTCGGCTCCCTGAACCACAACTATGACGGTCTGCGCCGTCTCGGTGTGCGGGTCGTCCATCAGCGCGCCGTGGCGGTGAACACGAGCCGCAAGACAGTGCGCACGAACGAGGGGCAGACGCTCTCTTACGACAAGCTCGTCGTCTCGCCCGGCATCGACGTAAAGTACGAATCCATCCCCGGCTACTCGACGGCAGCGTCCAACGGCCGCGCGCCGCACGCCTACACCACGGACGGCGGCGGCAAGCTGCACCTGAAGCGCCTTCTCGAGCGGATGCAGGATGGCGGCACGGTCGCTATGGTCATGCCGAACAATCCGTTTCGCTGCCCGCCGGGCCCCTACGAGCGTGCGTGCATGATCGCGCACTTTCTCAAGACCAGAAAGCCGAAGTCGCGCCTCGTGATCGTTGACCCGAAGAAAGCGTTCTCCAAGCAGCCGGTATTCGTCGAGGCCTTCAACCGGCACTATAAAGACATCATCGAGTTCAATCTTTCGAACGATATCGATGATTTCAGCGTCACGGCATTCGACGCACGGGCGCGCGAGATCACGACGAAGGCCGGCAAGAAGGTCAAATATGACGTCGCCAACGTCATCCCGCAGCAGAGCGCCGGCCAGATCGCGCTCAGGACCGGGCTCGCCAAGGGCGACTGGTGCCCGATCAATCCGGAGAACTTCAGTTCGGCACTGGTGAAGGACGTCTACGTGCTCGGCGACGCGACGATCGCCGCCGAGATGCCGAAGTCGGCTTTCTCCGCGAACAGCCAGGCCAAGGTTGCGGCCAACGACAT
>CAUJKI010000427.1 GCA_963205015.1 Pseudomonadota bacterium | reverse complement strand
ACGCAGAGCTTTCTGACAGACCGATGCCTCGGCGTCCTTGCGTGCCTGCGCTTCCGAAATCTTACGCGTCTCCGCATCGCGGGCCTTCTCTGCCGCTTCCTGCTCGGCGCGCTGTTTGGCCTCGGTTTCGGCGCGTTGGCGAGCGGCTGCATCGGAGATGCGCTGTGCTTCTTCATGGGCGCGCCGGCGGGTTTCGTCCTCGGTGCGCTTCTTGGCTTCGGCTTCGGCCTGCGCACGCGCCTCGGCAGCCCGCCGGGCCTCTTGCTCGGCGCGCTGACGCGCTTCCTCGTCGGCCCGCCGCTTCGCCTCGGCCTCTGCCGCCGCGCGCTTCGCTGCCGCCTCTTCGGCCGAGCGCCGCGCAAGTTCCTCGGTTGCAATCACCGCATTCGAGCGCACGATCAGCGCGTCGCTGGCCGTATAGCCGTCCGCCGCGTCGCGCTTGAGGGCTTCGTGAATAGCTGCCTTTGCGGCCACATCGCGCGCCTCGCCTTCGAGATGCAGCGTCTGGCCGACGATCTCAGCCCGTCCAAGCCTCAGCCGCGCGAGCTGAGTGAGGCCTGCAAGAGCCGTGCGCGCCCACTTTTCCGACGTCGTATCGACGATCTGCATGCGGTCGACGACGGCTCGGCCGTCAAAGAGCCGGGCGGCCACCGACATCAAATGATCGCGCGCGGCGGCACCCGGCACCTGTCCCCCGAGCACGACATCACCCTGGGCACCGGCATCGGCCGACCAGCGCAGATTTGGCTCCGGCGGCGCCTTGAGCGCAACCCGCACCTCGGCATCGCAGTCGCGCCCCGCCGCGGCCTGGACCTCGCCCGGCAGCGCCCGCACGACAGCCTCGGCTTCCGTTACGCCCTCGATGACGAGGCGGCGGTTCGTGAGCTCCAAATGGCCGCTTCCGAGTTGCGCGAGCGCGGCGATACCCGTCTCCAGGCACTTGTGCCATCCCGGCCCCGCGCCGGCGCCGACCTCCAGCCGATCGACGATCCGCACACCCGACGCACGCGTCTGTGCCAGCCCGATAAGTGCCGTGCGCGCGCTTTCGCTCGGCGCGTAGCCCGTGAAGGTGATGGCGCCGTCCTCTAAAGCCATCGACGTGCGATAGGGGCTGATCGTCTTTATGGTCGACTCGCGAAACGTGATGCGCTCCATCACGCGATAGGCGGCAGGAATGCCTTCCTTGAGCTTTGCGCGCACGTCCTCGGCGGTTGTCTCGCGGACCGCGACACCGTTCAGCGTGATGGTGTGATCGCGCAGCTCGGCCGTGCCCTCATCGAGGCGCAGGAGCTCGCGCAGCACGACGTGCGCGACCGCCGGCCATCCGTCCGCCTCGCCGCGCGCCGGCATCATGCCGTCCGTCGCCCGCACCTGCGGTGACTGCTGCCTGACGAGCGCAAGCAGCTCCTCGCGCACCTGGTCGCCCGGCACCGCGCCGCGCAGGTCGAGCTGGCCATCCATGAGGCGCGCGGTCCACACATAAGGGGCAAGAATGGGCGGCTCGACCCGGTCCGCCTTGAGACTGATGCCGGGCGGCAGGCCTTTGCTCATCGCGGCCTTCAGCGCGCGGTAGGCGCCGGCGTCGATCGCCTCGCCGCTCACGGTGAGCTCGGTTCCTTCGAGGCGTATGGTTCCCGTCTTGAGCAGCGTGAGCTGCTTGAGGGCGAAGCCGACGCCGCCAAGCCAGATGTCGAGCGCCGGCGCGCCGCGGGCGAGCGTCAGCCTGTCGGAGATTTCGTTGCTCGGATAGGTCGCACGGGCGATGCCGATGATCTCGCGGCGTGTCTTCTCGTTCGGGGCGAGGCCGGAGAGGCGCACGCGTCCGTCGCGCTTGGTGGCGGCCCAATCGTAGCGCTCGACCGTATCGATGAGGCGCGCATCGTTGCGCACGATACGAACGCCGAACGTCCGCGCTACGACATCCGCTGCGCGTCCCGGCTCCGCCTCCTCGGCGGCGAAACCGGTCATCACGGCGTCGCGCCCATCAAAGGTTGCACTTGCCCATCCGAGGCCGATCGCGTTGAGCGTCTGTTGGGTGCGCTCGGCGAGGTCCTTCTCGATGCGCGCCCGTTCACCGATTACGGCGACGCCTGCGAGCAGAAGGATCGGGAGGATCCCGAGAAGCCAGCGTAACGGATTACACTTCATACCGACCCCACTCCGAGCACCGACGCTGCTTCGGGCGCTCATCGCGCCCCCTGCATGTCGCTTGCTCCCCTTTGCCGGCCTTTCGTCCGATGGGCCCCCGCGCACGCGCCGCAGGTGCTCGCCAGCCTCCCTGCCGCGCTACGATGTGCCGCGCAGCCGTGAGCCTTCAGGTGAGCCTGACCCCCGTCGTAAGCCTCGTTTTGCCGGCCACTATAGACAAGCCACTCGCGCTTTCCAAGCAGCCAGGACGTCACTCTCGAACACGAGCAAGGGCCGAACAAGACGGAATTTCAGTCATTTGGAGCACTAGGCGCCGACTGGGCGGGCGCCTCGACGTTGCCCGCCCCGCGTTGACGCCGCCAAGCTTGCACGCTATCGACGATAGCGCCGACGAGGCGCGATTTCCTCAAGAGCGGACCGCCATGGACAAATTCACGCAGCTGACCGGCGTCGCCGCGCCGATGCCGGAGATCAATATCGACACCGACCGGATCATCCCGAAAAACTACCTCAAGACCATCAAGCGGACCGGCCTCGGCACGGCGGCGTTCGCAGAGGTGCGCTACGACGAGAGCGGCAAGGAGAACCCGGACTTCGTCCTGAACAAGCCCGCGTATCGCAAGTCCCAGATCATCGTGGCTGGCGACAACTTCGGCTGCGGCTCGAGCCGCGAGCACGCACCGTGGGCGCTGCTCGACTTCGGCATCCGCTGCGTGATCTCGACATCGTTCGCCGACATCTTCTTCAACAACTGCTTCAAGAACGGCATCCTGCCGATCAAGCTGCCGCAGGAAGACGTCGACAAGCTGATGGCGGACGCCGAGAACGGTTCTAATGCGACGCTGACCATCGATCTCGAGAAGCAGGAGATCCGCCGGCCGGACGGCGGCGTGATCACGTTCGACATCGATCCCTTCCGCAAGCATTGCCTGCTGAACGGCCTCGACGATATCGGGCTGACGCTCCAGCACGAGAAGCAGATCAACGACTACGAGAGCCGCCTCAACACCGAGAAGCCCTGGCTGGCAGCGTAAATCCCTTCCCGCGCGCAAGGAAAAGGAGTAGTGAGGGCGGCGTCCAGCGCCTGCTTACTGCCCGAGCCCCTTCAGCCCCTCGGCGAAGCCCTTGAGCGAGACGGGGATGCCGATGCCAGCCTCTTCCGTCTGGTAGATGATGAAGACCGCAGACTGCCCCTTCGACAGCCGCTCGATCAGCGTTGCATCGGCGACGACCTGTGCGTAGCAGGCGAAGTTGTGGCAACGCAGGAAGGGCGCGCTGCCGACATCCTTGCCGTCGACCTTGAGGCCCAGGCCCGGCGGCAGCAGCACGCCGAGCGGCGAGAACACGCGCAGTACCTGCTGGCCATTCGAAAAACGCTGGAAGTACACGGTGAGACCGACGTTGTTGCGGTCCTCCGCAGCGACGCTCTGGACGAGCGCGCAGGTCTCGTTCTTGGCGCCGGGCGGCGGCGGGCGGCAGACGATCTGCCAGTCGCCGTGCTGAGCCTTGACCGTACCCTCCTGGCCCGGCCCGATCTGGCCCTGCGCCAAGGCGCCGCCTGCGCCGCCCATAAGCAGCGCAACCATGAGCCCGCGGCCCAGTTGAGAGCATAGCTTCACGCGTTCCGTTCCTTGTTCATCCGGCGCTGCTCTGGGCGGCGAATCCGGCCGAAGTGCGACCGCACGGCTGCCCCGCGCAGCGCGCGACGATCCGCCCCGAGGTCTTTCGATCGCCCGCGAAGGCTGCAATACTTGGCCCCAACGGGCCGCCGCCGCGCGGCAGGCAGCATAGTTGCGCGCCACCTGCCCGTACAGCCACGCGCCACGAGACCTGGGGAAGGATGTCCAACCATGAAGACACGCGCCGCCGTCGCATTCGAGAAAGGGAAACCCCTCCAGATCGTCGAGGTCGACCTCGAGGGCCCAAAGGCGGGCGAGGTACTGGTCGAGGTGAAGGCCACCGGCATCTGCCACACGGACGAATTCACACTTTCGGGCGCGGATCCCGAGGGCATCTTCCCCGCGATCCTCGGCCATGAAGGTGCAGGCATCGTCGTCGACGTCGGCCCCGGCGTGACGAGCGTCGCCAAGGGCGATCACATCATCCCGCTCTACACGCCCGAATGCCGCTCCTGCCCCTCGTGCCTCTCGCGCAAGACGAACCTCTGCACGGCGATCCGCGCGACGCAGGGTCAGGGCCTCATGCCCGACGGCACGAGCCGCTTCTCGCTCGATGGCAAGCCCATCCACCACTACATGGGCTGCTCGACCTTCTCGAATTTCACGGTCCTGCCGGAGATCGCGGTCGCGAAGGTGCGCAAGGACGCCCCCTTCGACAAGATCTGCTACATCGGTTGCGGCGTGACGACGGGAGTAGGTGCGGTCATCAACACGGCGAAGGTCGAGATTGGCGCCACGGCGATCGTGTTCGGTCTCGGCGGCATCGGCCTCAATGTCATCCAGGGCCTGCGGCTCGCCGGCGCCGATATGATCATCGGCGTCGATCTCAACAATGCGAAGAAGTCGTGGGGCGAGAAGTTCGGCATGACCCACTTCGTGAACCCGAAGGAAGTGGGCGGCGATCTTGTCGCGCATCTCGTCAACCTGACGAAGCGCGGCGCCGACCAGATCGGCGGCGCCGACTACACATTCGATTGCACCGGCAATGTCGAGGTCATGCGAACGGCGCTCGAATGCTCGCATCGCGGCTGGGGCCAGTCCATCATCATCGGCGTCGCGGGTGCCGGCCAGGAGATCAAGACGCGCCCCTTCCAACTCGTCACCGGACGCGTGTGGAAGGGAACGGCTTTCGGCGGCGCGCGCGGGCGCACGGATGTGCCGCGTATCGTCGACTGGTACATGGAGGGCAAGATCTCCATCGATCCGATGATCACGCACACGTTGCCGCTCGCCGACATCAACAAAGGCTTCGATCTCATGCATGCGGGCGAAAGCATCCGCAGCGTGGTCGTCTACTGACCCTCATGCATTAGCCAGGGAGCGGCTTCCGCCTGATATCCCCACGCGGCTGCGTCTCTTGGTCC
>CAUJKI010000426.1 GCA_963205015.1 Pseudomonadota bacterium | reverse complement strand
CGGGCGAGGTGCCGAGGATCGGCACCTTTGCGGCTTCGAGCGCGGCTGCGAGCTTCAGTGGCGTCTGCCCGCCGAACTGCACGATGACGCCGAGCAACTCGCCCTTCGATTGCTCGACGCGGATGATCTCGAGCACGTCCTCGGCCGTCAGCGGCTCGAAGTAGAGGCGATCGGAGGTGTCGTAGTCGGTCGAGACGGTCTCCGGGTTGCAATTGACCATGATGGTCTCGAAGCCGGCATCCGTGAGCGCGAAGCAGGCGTGGCAGCAGCAGTAGTCGAACTCGATACCCTGGCCAATGCGGTTGGGTCCGCCGCCGAGGATGACGATCTTCTTCGCCCCCGTCGGCTGCGCCTCGCACACGGGCACTCCGTCCTTGCCCGTCTCCGACAGGACAAGACCGCGCTCGTAGGTCGAGTACATGTAGGGCGTCGGCGAGGCGAACTCGGCGGCGCAGGTGTCAATGCGCTTGAACACCGGCCGGAGCCCGAGCCGCTGGCGCAGCGCTCGTACATCGGCTTCCTTCCTGCCGGCAAGCTTGGCGAGCCGCGCATCCGAAAAGCCCATGGCCTTCAGGTCGCGCAGCGCCTCGGCGCTTTCGGGCAGGCCGTGAGCGATGACGCGCGCCTCCTCGTCGATGATCTCCTGCATGCGAGCCAGGAACCAGGGGTCGATGCGGCAGGACGCATGGATCTGCTCGTGATCCACATCCATGCGCATGGCCTGCGCGACCTTAAGCAGGCGGTCCGGCGTCGGATGAGCGAGCGCGGCGCGCACGACGTTCTTGTCATCGCCGGCGCCAAGACCTTCGAAGGTGACATCGTCGAGGCCGGTGAGGCCGGTTTCGAGGCCGCGGAGCGCCTTCTGCAGGCTCTCGGCGAACGTGCGGCCGATCGCCATCACCTCGCCGACGGACTTCATGGAGGTCGTGAGCGTCGGATCGGCGCCGGGGAACTTCTCGAACGCAAAGCGCGGGATCTTGGTGACGACGTAGTCGATCGTCGGCTCGAAGGAGGCAGGCGTGGCACCGCCCGTGATGTCGTTCTCGAGCTCGTCGAGCGTGTAGCCGACGGCGAGGCGCGCGGCGACCTTGGCAATGGGAAAGCCCGTCGCCTTCGATGCCAGCGCGGAGGAGCGCGACACGCGCGGATTCATCTCGATGACGACGAGGCGGCCATCTGCCGGATTCACGGCGAACTGCACGTTCGAACCGCCGGTCTCGACCCCGATCTCGCGCAGCACCGCGATCGAGGCATTGCGCATGATCTGGTATTCTTTGTCCGTGAGCGTCAGCGCGGGTGCGACTGTGATCGAGTCGCCCGTGTGCACGCCCATGGGATCAACGTTCTCGATGGAGCAGACGATGATGCAGTTGTCCGCATGATCGCGGACCACCTCCATCTCGAACTCCTTCCAGCCGAGCACACTCTCCTCGACCAGGATCTGGGTCGTCGGCGAGGCATCGAGGCCGCGCTCGGCGATCTCGATGAATTCCTCCCGGTTGTAGGCAATACCGCCGCCTGTGCCGCCGAGCGTGAACGACGGCCGGATGATGGCAGGGAGGCCAACCTTGTCGAGCGCCTCGAGGGCTTCGGCCCGCGTGTGCGCCATCATCGAGCGCGGCGTCTCGAGCCCGATGCGGGCCATCGCCTCGCGGAAGAGCTGGCGATCCTCGGCCTTGTCTATGGCTTCCGCGCGCGCGCCGATCATCTCGACGCCGAATTTGTCGAGCACACCCATTTTGGCGAGCGCCAGGGCCGTGTTGAGCGCCGTCTGTCCGCCCATGGTCGGCAGAAGGGCGTCCGGGCGCTCCTTCTCGATGATCTTGGCGACCACCTCGGGCGTGATCGGCTCGATATAGGTCGCATCCGCCAGCTCCGGATCCGTCATGATGGTTGCCGGATTGGAGTTGACGAGGATGATGCGGTATCCGTCGGACCGCAGCGCCTTGCAGGCTTGGGTCCCCGAATAATCGAACTCACAGGCCTGGCCGATGACGATCGGGCCGGCGCCGATGATGAGAATCGATTTGATGTCTGTACGCTTTGGCATGAGGCCGCTTTCTATTGCAGCCGGTCACGCTTGGCTATAGGGCGCGGCAAACAGGCGGGGAGAGTTGCAGCGGGACATTCCGGGATCGTTCCGGACGTGCCATGCGCTCGCCGGCGGTTGCGCCGCCGGCGTCTATTCCGCCTTGACGGTCCGGCCCTGACCGCGCTCCCATGCGCCGTGGAATATCAGGCGCGGCAGCCTCGACCACGCCGGCTCGCGAACGGGAACACCAAGGAAACAACCAGGAGACGAAAATGCAGATCAAGTTCCATCACGTTAACCTGTGCACACGCGACGTTCCTGGTCTCGACGCCTTCTATCGCGACGTTCTGGACATGAAAACCGAGCCCGGCCTCGCCGGCAACCGCGACAGGGAGCAGGGTTACGCGGGCAATGTCTCGTTCCTGACCGACGGTCGCGCCGACGCGACCCAGTTCCACCTCGCCGAGCAGGATCTCAAGATCGGCTTCAAGACCGGCCAGGCGGTCAACCCGCTGGAACGGGGCCACCTCGCGTTCCGCACGGATGACATTGCAACCTTCAAGAAGCGCCTGGAAGAAAAGGGCATTCCCTATTCCGACTTCGGTGCCTGGGCCATGAAAGGGTGGGAACAGATCTTCTTCTATGACCCGGCCGGCAACATCATCGAGGTCCACCAGGTCCGCGAATGAGCAAGCCCGCGCCGGCCTATCTGTTCGTCTACGGTACCCTCCTGACCCGGGCCCGCGGTGAGCTGGGAGCAGACATGCGTGCCCGCCTCCGGCAAGAAAGCTTCAGCCTCGGCGAGGCGACGATCTCCGGCCGCCTCTTCAGCCTCGGCACGTTCCCCGTGATGCTGGCGCCGGCCACATCGTCGGACACGGTGCATGGCGAAGTTCTGCGACTCGAGGATCCCGAGCGCGTCTTCGTATGGCTCGACCCCTACGAGGGCATCACGCCGGGCCACAGGCGGGAGGGGGAATACGAGCGCGTGCGCCGGTCCGTCCGCCTTGCGAGTGGCGAAGAGCTGATCGCCTGGGTTTATCTCTATGTGGCGGACACGACGAACGCGCCACCCATTCCGAGCGGCCGGTGGGAAGGCTGAGCCTCGTGCACGCTGTCAGCCGATCTTCGCCCGTGCAGTCGCGAGCACGCGCACGAACTCGGCATCGAGCGCTGCATTGTTGCCGCGGCAGCCGAGCGCGATCTGCTCGGCGAAGTCGAGATAGTCGTGCCGGCGGCTCCGCGACCAGCTCGCCGGAGGATTGGACGCAGTATCGGCGATGTTGCAGATCTTGTCGGCGAGCTTGATGAGCTTGGCGCGGGGCGTGAGCAGCGGCGCGTGCTCGATCTCGAGCCGCTTGCGCTCCGCCTGTGTCAGCGGAGGATCCGTCACCTCGAGAACGAGTGCCGCGACGGTCGCACCGAACTGACGCTCGATCTCCTCGGGCCTGGTCTCGGTGTCCTCGACCGTATCATGAAGGATGGCGGCCATGAGCACGTCGATGTCGTCGACACCGCCGATGCGTGCGATGCACTCAGCGACCTCGAGAGGGTGGTTGATGTAAGGCGTCTCGCGCACGCCCTTGCGCCGCTGATCACGATGGCGATCGGCTGAGAAGATCGCTGCCGCGAGAAGCTGCGCTGCGGTGGACGTGCTCTGCATTCCGACCTTTGATTCTTCTGCGCTCACGCCGGCGCAAGCTTGGCGAGATCGGGAATGGGTCGCGCCGTTTCCGGATTGGTTGCCAGCACCTGCTCGAGGGCGTGCGCGACTTCGAGCACCAGCGCGTCCGAGCCGTGAGGACCAGCCACCTGGATGCCGAACGGCATTCCCAGATGATCGACGCCGCACGGAATGGCGGCTACCGCGGGCAGCACCGTGGTGAGCACATAGGAGAGCGCGAGCCACCGCATATAGGTCGGCATCTTCTCGCCGTTGATCGTGTCGACGTAGAGCTGCGCGTGCGGGAACGGCGAGACCGCTGCCGCGGGGCAGATCAGCACGTCGCAGTCATCGAAGAATTCGAGATAGCGCTTGTAGATCTTCGTCTGCTCGACATTTGCCCAGGACACGTCGCCGAGCGAGTACTTGAGGCCCCGCTCGGTGTTGTCGATGACATTGGGGCCGAGCAGGTCGCGGTGCTTCTCGAGGCGTTCGCGGTGCGCGCCGACAAACACAACGCCACGCAGGATCTCGAAGACCTCATGCACGTTGGTGAAGTCCGGGTGGCGGTTGCTGGTCTCGGCGAAGACAGAGCGGAACGTGCGCGTGCGCTGCTCGAAGATGCCGGCGATGTCGTTGTCGACGGGGCAGCAGCCGAGATCCGTCGAGAAGGCGGCGCGAATAGAGCCGAGATCGATGTTGCCGAGTATTTCGGGAATGTCCTGGACGTCGCTCCCGGCAAAGGGGTCGATCTTGTCGCTGTCCATCTGCGCCTTGAGGAGAAGATGCAGGTCCTCGATCGTGCGGCCCATAGGACCCGTGACGGGGAACGGGCTCAGCGAGACCGGGCGGTCCGACGGCACGAGGCCGGGCGAAGGCCGGAAGCCGGCGATTCCGCAGAAGGCGGCGGGTGTCCTGAGACTGCCGCCGTAGTCGGACCCGGTCGCGATCGGCACCTGGCTCACGGCCAATGCCGCCGCCGAACCGCCGGACGATCCTGCCGCGGTCTTCTCGGGATCGAAGGGATTGCCGGTCGCGCCATAGACGCGGTTCTTGGTGTTGGCGCCGGCGCCGAACTCGGGTGTGTTGGTCTTGCCGACGATGATCGCCCCTTCGGTGCGAACGCGCGCGACTGCGCCGCTGTCCTTGGCCGGCACATGGTCCTTGTAGATCAGGCTGCCATAAGTCGTCTTGAGGCCGGCCGTATCGGAAAGATCCTTCACGCCGAGCGGCAGGCCGTGCAGGAGGCCGAGATCATCGCCGCGCATGACGGCCTTCTCCGCGTCGCGCGCCGCTTTGCGCGCGGCCTTCTCGTCGAGCGCAACCATGGCATTGATCGCGCCATCGGTCGCTCTGATGCGCATGAGGCAGCTATCGAGCAGTTCGACCGGCGAGACTTTCTTGCGGCCGATGAGGCGGCGCAGTTCCACCGCCGAGAGATCACATAGTTCCGTCATGGCCGATAACCCGCTTGCTTGTCACCGAGGTCCCAGTAGATGCCGGTCACGTGGCGCATGCCTTCGCGCATGAGCGGCATCAGAATGTGCTCGTCGGGCGCGTGCTGCGAGCAGCCGGCGTAGCTAAGTGGCAGCCACGCGCACGGCATCCCCACGATGTATTGGAGAATGTAGGTCATGTTCGATCCGCCGCCGTTCGGCAGAATGCCACATGGCTGATTGGAATTGCGCTCGACGGCGCCCTTCACCCACTGCGGCCAGGCATGACGGTGGTCGGTGCGGCTCGCATAGAAGCGGCCATTGTTGCTTGCCGGCGGCGGCTCGACCTTGACGTTCGTGAAGCCGTGCTTGTCCAGATGACGGCGCAGATTGCTCTCGATGGCGCCCTCGTCGGTGCTGACGACATAGCGCAGCGCACAGACAGCGCGCGCCTTGGGCGGTACGGCGTTGACCGGCTTCGCCGGATTGCCGGTCTCGAAGGCGAGAACCTCGAAGGAGTTGAAGGCCGAGACCTTCTCGATGCGGCTGAGGCCGGGCTCGCCCCAATCGTCGTCGATCTGCGGCGAGCGCGGGCCGCCGTCGCGGTCGATGCCCGTCAGCACCTCGCGCACATGCGGCGGGATCGCGGGCCGCCAGCCGTCGACCTGGATGCGCCCGTGCGCATCGGTGATGGTCGCGATGGCATGCGCGAGGATGATGCCGGGATTAGCAAGCAGCCCACCCCAGTTGCCCGAGTGATGCCCGCCCTCGCGCAGATCCACGCTCAGCGTGAAGTTGCAGCAGCCGCGGTTACCGAGCGTGATGTTCGGCTTGCCGATCTCCGTGCGCGGGCCGTCGGAGGCGAGAAAGCCGTCGGCGGCGAAGTCCGCCTTGTTGGCTTCGACAATTTCCTTGAGGCCCTTTGAGCCGTTCTCCTCACCCGTCTCGATGAGGAACTTGTGATTGAAGCCGAGCTTGCCGCCGCGCGCCTTCATGACCTCGCGCAGCGCCGCGACATGCACGAGCGTCTGGCCCTTGTTGTCGGCGACGCCGCGGCCGTAGACGCGCTCGCCCTCGAAGGAGAGCTTCCAGGGATCACGTTCGTTGGCCCAACGCCCTTCCATGCCGAGCACGACATCGCCATGGCCATAGGCAATGAACGTCGGCAGGCTCGGATCCTCGATGCGCGTCGCGAGCAAGACCGGGCCGCAGCCTGCGAGCGGGTTGGGATAGATTTTGATCGAATAGCCGAGCGCCTCGAGCTCAGGGCGGATTACCGTTTGCAGATAGTCGCCGAGCACGCCGAGCCGGTCCGGGTTCTGGCTCTCCGTCGGCACGGCCACCCAGCGGGCCAGGTCCGCGAAATAGCCGCTCGAACGGTCGTCGAAATAGTCGAGGGCGCGGGTCAGGGCCGTTTCTCGTGTCATGGTGGATCCCGGCGTTTGATTTGCGCGGGACGTTAGAGCAAGAAGATGCCGAGCCCAAGGGGGACGGCGCGCATGGCTGGGGCGAGCCCCGAGGCCCGCCAGGGGCAAGGGGGCAATGGCCCTAAAGAGGCAGGTCCCCAGAGGAGGCAGGCCCATGTGCTCACGGTACAATCTGACGGCGACGCTGGAGGCCGTCCGGGACCATTTCGGTGCGGTGGGCGGAGAGCCGTTCCCGCCCCGCTACAACATCGCACCGACCCAGCCGACCCTGATCGTCCGACTTGACCACGCGCGCGCCCGCGAGCTTGCGCTCGTCCGCTGGGGGGTCATCCCATCCTGGGCCAAGGACCCGGCCCGTCTCGCGAACCTCTTCAATGCCCGGGGCGAGACCGCCACCGAGAAGGCCTCCTTCCGCGGTGCCATGCGCCATCGCCGCTGCCTCATCCCGGCCACCGGCTTCTACGAGTGGACGGGCAAGCCCGGCGCGCGCCAACCGCACCTGATCCGGCCCCGCGACGGCGGACTGTTGGCCTTTGCCGGGCTCTGGGAGAACTGGCTCGGCGCCGACGGCAGCGAGATCGATACCATGGCCATCCTGACCGTAGCTGCCAACGGCACGATGGCGCCGCTTCATGACCGGATGCCGGCCATCCTGGCACGCGACGATTTCGACGCCTGGCTCGATACCCGCGGCTTCTCGGCGGAAATGGCCGCGGAGATGCTGCGCCCGGCATCGGATGACCTGCTCGAGCACATCACCGTCGATCCGCGCCTCAACAATGCGCGGAACGAGGGCCCCGAGCTGGTCAGGCCCTACAGCGACCGCCTGCTGTAGCCGGCGCCGCGCGCGTTCAGCACTGCCACTGGAACTCGGCAGTCTTGTAGCCGGTATGGATCTGCCGCAATACGAACGCGCACGTGTGATCGCCGACGTACGCTTCAGCCCTCTCACCGATCGCCAGCGCCTTTTCCTCGCCCTGGATGCGTATGCCGACGAGGTCTCGGCGACCGCGGAAGGGAGCCGCGGCGAACGTCACGAGGGCGCTGGCTTTGCCAACCTGGAATTCCCGGCTCGTTCCCCTTTCCAGGGTGAGGACCTCCGCCTGCGGCGCCGTTGCGGGCAGAACGACAGCTTCGCGCGCCCGATCCTGCGGCGGATCGCCGAACGCCGCGCCGCAGAGAAGCTGAAAATCCGCACCTCGCGTTCTCGCATGGATCTCCCGCAGAAAAATGCCGCACACTTCGCCCGGCCGGCTCAGATGCACGAACTGGCCGACCGCGAGACTGGCCGTCATTCCGTTCACGCGGACTCCGACCAGATCCCGGCGCCCTCCATGCGGCGTGCCGATCATGGAGAACAGCACGCGCCCACCCAGCAGATCGAGCGAGTTGTTGCCGGTGAGCGTCCATGGATCGCTCTCCGAAGGCGCGCTTGTGCCTGCTTCGGCAGAAGGTGCGGGTGCCGGCGTCGCGCTGGCTTGCCGACCTTGAAGCGTCTGCAGGCGTTCGCGCGCGAGCTCGGCATAGAACGAGCTGGCATAGCGACTGATGAACGCCTCGAGCACTGCAGGGCTTGCACTCTCCCGCGCGGCGGCCCAGGCCTCGGCGGCGTCATCGCGCGG
>CAUJKI010000425.1 GCA_963205015.1 Pseudomonadota bacterium | reverse complement strand
CGGCGAGCGTGCCTTTCCACCATGGCTTTCCACGAGGTGGCAGCGCACCCAGTGCTGCTCTCCGGCCTCTCGCAGCGCTGGCGCCTCGGCATGGCAGCGCGCTTGTGCTACCGGGCAGCGCGCCGCAAATCGGCAACCCGGCGGCGGCGCGATCGGGCTCGGCGGATCGCCACTGAGCTTGATCCGCGCCGCACTCCGCCGCCGCCCTCCTTCGACGCTCGGGACAGCCGAGAGAAGCGCAATGCTGTAAGGATGCAATGGCGCACCGAAGAACGCGCGTCGCGGCGCCTGCTCGACGATCTGGCCGAGATACATCACCGCCACTTCATCGGCGACATGCTTCACGACCGCCATGTCGTGCGAGATGAAGAGGTACGTGATGCCGCGCTCGCGCTTCAGACGCTGCAGCAGATTGAGGATCTGGGCGCGAATGGCGACGTCCAGGGCCGAGACCGGCTCGTCGCAGATCACGAGATCAGGCCCCGGCGCCAGCGCCCGCGCACTGATGATGCGCTGGCGCTGCCCGCCCGAAAACTGGTGCGGAAAGAGCCAGCGCTGCTCGGGCCTGAGGCCCACGGCGTCGAACAGCTCTGCAACGCGCGCATCTCGCGACGCCTCGTCGCCGATGCGCATCACATCGAGCGGGCTGCGAACGATGGTGCCCGCGCGCGCACGCGGATTGAGCGAGGAATAAGGATCCTGAAAGACGTACTGAACGCGCCGGCGCGCAGCGCGCAGGCCCTCGCCCGAAAGCTTGTCGATACGAAGCTCGCCGAGGCTGATGCTGCCGGCCGTCACGGGCGCGAGCCGCAGGATCGCGCGCGCTACGGTGGTCTTGCCCGAGCCGGACTCACCAACGAGGCCAAGCGTACGGCCGCGCGCTAATGAAAGCGTCACGCCGTCTACGGCATGCACGACCTCGGGAGCGGCGAGTGGGTTCAGCCGGCGGCGCCCGAAATGCACTTTGAGATCGCGAACCTCCAGCAGCGGCGCGGTCATGACGCGCTGCCCTGGCGCTGCCAACATGAGACGCGGTGCGCATCGCCGCAGTGCGTCGGGCCGGGCATGGCTTCGCGACAGCGCGGCAGGGCTTCGCCGCACCGGTCGGCAAAGGGACAGCCCGTCTGCAATGCCCAGATCGACGGCACGACGCCGGGAATCTCAGGCAGTTCGCTCGGGCCGTCGTCGGGGCCATCGAGTGCCGGCACGCAGGCGACGAGCCCGCGCGTATAGGGATGCTCCGGGCGCGCAAGCACGTCCGCCGTCTCCCCCTCCTCGACGACCCGACCGCCATACATCACCACTACGCGATCGGTCATCTCGGCGATCACGCCCATGTCGTGCGTGATCAGGATAAGGCCCATGCCGCGCTCTTCCTGAAGCGCACGCAGTAGGTCGAAGATCTGCGCCTGAACGGTCACATCGAGCGCCGTCGTCGGCTCGTCGGCAATAAGAAGCTCGGGTTCGCACGCAATGGCCATGGCGATCATGACACGCTGGCGCATGCCGCCCGAGAGCTGATGCGGGTACTCGTCGAAGCGTTGCGCCGGCGACGGGATACCCACGGCTTTGAGCAGATCTATGCTGCGGTTGCGCGCCAACGCGCCGTCGAGGCCGAGATGCCGCCGCAGGGCCTCGGCGATCTGATCGCCGACCGTGAAGACCGGGTTCAGCGACGTCATGGGCTCCTGGAAGATCATCGCGATGCGATTGCCGCGAATGTCGCGCATGCGCTGATCGCTCAGCTGCAGCAGGTCCTCACCATTGAGCGCCACGCGCCCGGCGCTGATGCGCCCCGGCGGACTTGGCACGAGGCGCATGATGGAAAGCGCCGTCATGCTTTTGCCGCAGCCGGATTCGCCGACGATGCCGAGCGTCTGGCGCGGTTGCACCGTGAATGCGACCTCGTTCAGCACGCGCGCCGCGGACGGCCCCGAGGCGAATTCGACGGAGAGGCCGTCGATCTCGAGCAGGGGCGCGCCCATCAGCGCCGCTCCCTGAGCTTTGGATTGAGCGCGTCGTTGAGACCATCTCCGATCAGGCTGATCGCGAGGACCGTCAGGAAGATCATCAGGCCCGGAAACGTCACAGCCCACCACGACGTGAGGATGTAGGATCGGCTAGAGCCGATCATGAGCCCCCAGCTCATGCGGTTCGGATCGCCGAGACCGAGGAACGAGAGGCTTGCCTCAAACAGGATGGCCGTGCCGATCGCGAATGTCGCCGATACGATGAGCGGCGGCAGGGCATTGGGCAGTATCACGCTCCAGATGATGCGCCCCTTTCCGGCTCCGATGACGTACTCGGCCGCGACGAAGTCGAGCTCCTTGAGCTTGAGGAACTCCGCGCGCGTCAATCGCGCCGTTGCCGTCCAGCTCACGGCGCCGATCGAAAGCGCGATCGTCGTGAGCGTCGGCGTGAAAAGCGTTACCAGCACCATCGAGAAAAGCAGCGCGGGCAGCACCTGGAAGAACTCAGTAAGGCGCATGAGCAGTTCGTCGACCGTGCCACCGAAGTAGCCCGCGAGAGCCCCGATCGTGATGCCGATCAGAACCGAGACGCACGCCGCCGACAGCCCGACGGCAAGCGTGGCGCGGCCGCCGTGGACGATACCGGTGAGCACATCGCGCCCCTGCTGGTCCGTACCGAGCAGCGCCTCGTCGAGGCTTGGCGGCGTCAGAGGTGCTGCCACGATATCGAAGGGGTCGGCCGGCATGAGGATCGGCCCCAGCAGCGCGAGCGCGACAATTGCCGAGAGCAGCACCAGCCCGGCGAGCGCGACGGGACTGCGCGCGAACATGCGCATGGCTTCGAGTGTGGGATGCTGGCCATGGGCGGGCGTGCTGATGTGGCTCATGTCCTGATCCTCGGATCGGCGAGACGGTAGCACACGTCCGTCAACTGGTTGGCCACGATCACCAACAATGATGAGAAGAACAGGAGGCCGAGCAGGGTGGGATAGTCACGGCGGAGAACGGAATCGAAGGCGAGGCGGCCGAGCCCCGGCCAATTGAAGACGGTTTCGACGACGATGGCACCGGCAAGCATGTTGCCGAACTGCAGTCCGATGATGGTGATCACGGGAAGCAGCGCGTTGCGCAAGGCGTGGCGGAAGTAGATCGCGCGATCCGAGAGACCTTTCGCCCGCGCGGTGCGGATGTAGTC
>CAUJKI010000424.1 GCA_963205015.1 Pseudomonadota bacterium | reverse complement strand
CTCGAGGATGAGCGTAGCGGTGGAGGCGATGAAGCTAGCCGCCAGGCCCGCATAGACGACCGCCACAAAAAGATGAGCGCCCCACGCCATAACCCCCTCCCGACAACGCTCTACCGGCGTGCTCCCCAGCACGCACCGATGTCCCCCTGACAATTACTAGAACATGCCTGCGACGGAGTCACAACGGGAGAGGATGGCGCGGCTGCCACACGCTGGCGCGCGCTGGATGCCACTAGGCGCCTCGCGGGGTGGCATGGAGGTATCGTGGCCGCCGCCCCGTTTGGCAGGATCGGGGCGGCGGCCAAAGTCCGCGGGATGGAGGCCTGCGGTCGGGCGTCGAGGCGCCCGGATGAGCATGGAGGGACGCGTGGGATTGCCCATCTGGGAACCTGAGCCCTGGCGGGGGGTCGACCGCCTTCCGCCGGCCCGCTTATGCCGCGGACCAGAACGACGTGGGCTTCTTCGCACCTCCTTTCCCGGGTACGCGGTAGGTGTCGCCGACTACCGGGCCGCCCAGAATACGCAGGGGGCCGGCCGGCTGGTTCGAGGGAGCGGCGCCCAGCCGGGCGACAATGTGGTGTCATTCGCCGCTACGCGATTTCCGCCACACGCTTAGGTTGACATCAATGCCTGAATACATTCTAAACGTGCACAACTTCCTCTTCTCGATCAGGAGTTGCAATTTTGCCTCGGTGCCGCCCTCCCTGGGGCGGCAAGGGTGCCGCTGCGGCGCCGGCGTGAGTCGGGCGTCAGCGCCCGCACGTCGGCCCTGACGCCGCACGCTGCGGAGTGGGGTCCAAGAGCATTGCCAATCTGCCCGACCGAGGCTATGGACTGCGCATCGTCCGGCGCGCACGAAGCGCTGCCGCGTGCCGCAATAGCTCAGCCGGTAGAGCATCGCATTCGTAATGCGGGGGTCGGGGGTTCGAGTCCCTCTTGCGGCACCATGATTTCGCATTGTTTCGCGCCCCGCGCGCCTACCGGCACCCCATAATCCGCCCACACGCCTCGCGCCATCGCGGCGCACTATCCTCGTGGATGTGGGTTTCCAGCACTGGTGACGCCAGCCGGCGCAGCCGATACTCGGCGCCGGTGGCAGCCTCAACGCACGAGCCGGTTTCATGCGCACGAGCCTTCGCGCCCTTTGCGCCTCGCTCCTGACCGCCCTCTGCGTTTGCCCTCCTCTCCCCGCCGCCGCGCAGGACAGGATTGTCTGGGAAAGAGATGGCTGGCGCGTCCAGGTGCACGCGGACGCCGCTACCGCAATCGGCTGTCAGGCGCTGAAGGGATCTTTCGACGGGCGCGAGGGAAACCGCGCCGCGTCATGGGGCTTCGTCAGCACCGTCGATGGACGGTGGGGTCTCCTCATGGCAGGTCCGGCAGCGGAAGACATGATCGGCAAGCAGATCACCGTCTCCGTGGACGAGCAGTTTCTGCTCGTGGCCGTCCCGCACCGGCTGAAGAGTGGCCTCACGATGGTCGGGGAGTTTCCGGCGGACCGCATGAAACTGGTCGTGTCCGCCCGCTGGCTCAACATGGCCACCGAAACCAACAGCTCTCGCTTCCACCTGCGCGGCTCTGCCGAAGCCCTGGTTGCGGCGGCCCGATGTGCCAACGCCGTCCGGGAAGCTGGCGCGAACATGCCGCCGGGTACCACACCTCCAGCCGTACCTCCGGCAAGCCGCGGCGCCTCGCGCGAACCCGCGCCGCGGATTTCCGCCGGCACCGGCTTCTACGTGTCACTCTCCGGTCATGTTCTCACCAACGCGCACGTCGTGCAGGGCTGCAGCACGATCGGCATCAAGGGCCACGGCGATGCGAGCATGCGGCCCGTGCACGTCCGCGCCTCGGACACGACGCAGGACCTGGCCCTGCTCGCACCGGCGGCGGCGCCGTCGTCCGGCGCCTCGCCGACGGTGCTCCAATGGCGACGCGATACCCGCCTCGGCGAGCAGATCGCCATCTTTGGCTTTCCTTATCTCGGGACGCTCGCCTCTTCGGGCACATTCACCCGCGGTGACGTCACGGCCCTTGCCGGCTTCAACAACAACAGTGCGCACTTTCAGCTCTCGGCCCCCGTGCAACCGGGAAACAGCGGCGGACCCGTCGTCGACGAACGCGGCCATGTCGTCGGCATCGTCGTAGCAAAACTCAATGCGCTGACCATGGTCCGGGAGAAGGGCGACATTCCGCAGAATGTAAACTTCGCGATCAAATCCGCCGAGGCCATCCCGTTCATGGAGGCGCATGGCATCGTGGTCGCCGCCGCGGATCCAGCGGCACCCCGCTTGAGCGGACCCGATGTGGCCGAACGCCTGCGCGACAGTGCCGTGCTGGTCATGTGCACCGGCAGCGGCGAAGCGCGCCGCTGACGTCTTCCAGACCCTCGGCTGGCCGCACCCGGAAACGCCAAGGCCCGGTGAGCTGAGGGAGGAGCTCACCGGGCCGGGCTGAGAGGAACACCCTTCCGACGGGGGAGGCGGGGGCGTTCACGTCCTTAACAACGCAAGGCCCGAAGGGTTTCCGTCGTCGAGACGAATCTTTTTCAACCTCGATCGCGCTTATCGGGCTCGGGTGCGCCGATGCCGGTACGCACTTTCTCGCGAATGCCATTCGAGAGGATGTCGAGCATCGCTCTGAGCTCCAGAAGCGATTGCCCCGCATCGCCCCAGCGCTCGTCTTTCACCGCCGACGCGACCGCGCTCATCTTCTCCATGGCTTCGTGGGCTTGCCTCAGCATCGCTCAGCTCACCGAGGCTCAGGCCCGCGCACGGCGTACAGCCGCGAGATCGTAGACTTTGGCGCTCGGCGCCAGTGGCTTGCGCAGCTCGTGCAGGAGAATGCCGGTTTGGATATGCATTTCCTCGACCACGCGAGCCACGGTTCCCGCGTCGCCCTCGCGGGCCGCTCGCTTTGCAAGCACTACGACTGCGTGAAGCTCGTCGAGCTTCCTCCCTGCATCCGACATTGGGCAAACTCCCCACTCGCCATGCCGAACGAACGCCACGGGCGTCCAAACGGTTCCTGCGACAGGGCGCGTACGGTCATTTGCGCGCGCGTTCCGAAGTTGTGGTGGCGGACCGCAGCACGCCGCGCAGGCGCCGCCCCAACCAGTCGCAATCGCCGCGCATCGTTTGCCCCACTATTGCCCCATGAATCAGCTCAACTCTCCCTACTCGGGCAGTTCAAGCCATCAAGCTTCCCGGCAATTCAGGAACCCTGGGCTATGACGGCCCAGGGTTCTGTTGGTTTCAGGGGCATTGATACCTGCCTTGCCGAAGGACGTGCCCCTGTACAGGCAGCGTCGCGGGCAACAGCAATTCCAAAGTAGTCATGCG
>CAUJKI010000423.1 GCA_963205015.1 Pseudomonadota bacterium | reverse complement strand
GGCCTGCAGTTCCTCGCGATCCTTGTTATCATGGCCTACTTTCTGCTCACTCGCTGACGGAGGCGCTACGTCATGGTCGTTCTGAACAAGATCTACACGCGCACGGGCGACAAGGGCACGACGGCGCTCGGCAGCGGCGAGCGTGTGCGCAAGGACAGTCTCAGGGTCTCAGCCTACGGCACCGTCGACGAGACCAACGCGGCCGTCGGCATGGCGCGGGTGCATCTTGCAGGCCTCGCCTTTCCTCTCGACGTCGACGCGATCCTCGGGCGCATCCAGAACGATCTCTTCGATCTCGGCGCCGATCTCTGCCTGCCCGATCGCGGCAAGCCATTGCCCTACGAGCCGCTCCGCATCGCGCCGGAGCAGGTTGCGCGTCTCGAGCGCGAGATCGATGGGATGAATGGCGAGTTGAAGCCGCTGCGCTCGTTCGTCCTGCCGGGTGGCACGGCCGGCGCGGCCGCGCTTCACGTTGCCCGAACGGTGTGCCGCCGGGCGGAGAGGCTGCTCGTGGAGCTTGCTGGGGAGGCCGACGAGCCGGTCAGCGAGACCGCGATCCGCTATCTCAATCGCCTCTCCGATCTCCTCTTTGTCGCGAGCCGCTACGTGAACGACAGGGGCGATGGGGACGTGCTCTGGGTGCCTGGCCAGAACCGTTCGCAGAGCCGCACCGACGACAAATCCTAGGGGTCGAAATCGCGATGCCCGGTTCCTGAATTCGGCTATTATTTGGACATTCAATAGGTCGGCGTTCGACTGCCAACCGTCCGTCAGCCATGGAGCCTCGCCACGTGTTTGTTCCTCTGAGAGATGACAATCCGCTGCGCGTGATCCGCTGGCAGTGGGTGACGGCGGGCATTATCGCCCTCAATGTCGCGATCTTCCTGCTGCAGCTCACCGAGCCCGGGCAAGTCTACGCTGCGAGTTTTGCGACGGTCCCTTCGGAGTTGCTCGGCACAGGCGGCGGAGCGGCGCGGGGCGCCCATGATGCGCTTGCTATTCCCGAGGCGTTGACGCTCATATCCTATCAGTTCCTCCACGGCAGCCCGATGCACCTCATCGGCAACATGCTTTTCCTTTGGGTGTTTGGCGATAACGTCGAGGATGCCATGGGGCACATGCGCTTCCTTGTCTTCTACCTGCTCTGCGGTATTGCCGGCGGGCTAGCGCACGCGGTGATGACGCCCTCGTCCTCCGTCCCGCTGATCGGTGCGTCCGGCGCGGTAGCCGGGGTGATCACGGCTTATCTGATCCTGCATCCGCGCGTGCGCGTGTGGGTGCTGGCCTTCCGCTTCATTCCGCTGCGAATTAGCGCCGCCTGGGCACTCGGTGCCTGGATTGCAACGCAGTTCGTGATGTTGTTCATTCCCGACGAGACGCCAGTCGCCTGGTGGGCGCACGTCGGCGGCATTCTGGCGGGCGCACTTCTCATCGTCTTCATGCGCCGCCCCGGCGTGCCGCTGTTCGATCAAGGGCCGAGGACGATATGATGGAGCGCGAGGCGCGCATGGCGGGGCGGTGAGGGGTACGGACGCCGAGATCTTCGGTGCAAACCCGCGAGCCACCTGTTGTTTTCGATCGATTCTCTTGAAACGCTGGCACCGCCGCTGCGGCGGCGTTCAGGCTCGTCGCCCAACTGCAGGCATTCCCGTCTGGGGGATTGAGAATGATCGACGCGCGCGAGGGGCGTTTGAGCTGGGTCGAGGAATGGGTCCGGGGGACGATCCGCGACCCGGCCCAGCACTTCCAGTCGAGAGCCGAGCGGCACTGCTCGTGCTGCGGCTACTCCGGCTACTTCGTGAGTGCGAGGCGCAGGCACGCGCGCGAATTCCGCTGCCCCTGGTGCAAGTCGCGACCTCGCGATCGCTTCCTGACGCTACTCCTAGAAAGGTACGGCGTCGCGGATACGCTGCTCGGCAAGCGGGTCCTGCACTTCGCTCCCGAATGGCCTCTGTTCAATCGGCTGAAGTCATCGCCCACGTACATCGGGGCGGACATTCGCAAACGTCCAAATGCCAATGCCGTGCTCGATATCACGGCCATAGAGGCGGCTGATCGCTCTGTCGATGTGCTGATCTGCAACCACGTCCTCGAGCACGTTCCCGATCACAAGCTGGCCATGCGGGAATGCCGCCGCGTCTTGGATGATGGCGGCATCGCGTTCTTCTCGGTCCCGCTCGATCTGAACCGGCCCGTGACGTGGGAGCCTCCGGCCGGCACGCCCGTTGAGGAGATCGAGCGCATCTGCGGCTGGGATCACAAGCGTCTCTACGGTCTCGACTTCGCCGACATGCTGGCCGAGGCCGGGTTCAGCGTGCAGCTCGAGTATGTGGGCGAGGCGGACGCGGAGCGCTACCGGCTGCTCGCCGATGATGTTTTCTTCGTCGGCAGAATCGGCGCGGCATGATCATGGCCGACGCTGGTGGGCGGTGAGGGGATCGAACCCCCGACATCTTCGGTGTAAACGAAGCGCTCTACCGCTGAGCTAACCGCCCGCACACGTCGTGCGCATCAGGCTCTAGCGTCCAGGAGCGGGCGCTGTAAACCCCGTTCGTGCCTGTAAAGCCGCCGAGCCCCCGATTGGCGCTTAACGGAACCTTCATCAACGCTGGATAGTTTATGCAACGTATCTGGCGCTTCGCGCACTGGATCCCGAGTGGCGGGTGCGTCACTCCGTTTTGATGCCTCCCTGTTGACTCCTGAGCCGCGCCCGCGCGGCTCTTTTCTTGTGAAGTCAGAGCACTTTGCCGGGATTGAGCAGGCCCTTGGGATCGAGCGCGTCCTTGATCCGCCGCATGAGGTCGAGTTCGACCGGGTCCTTGAGCCGCGCGAGCTCCGCGCGCTTCATGAAGCCGATGCCGTGCTCGGCCGAGATCGAGCCGTCCATGGCCGCGACCACGTCGTGCACTCCCGCCATGATCGCGTCCCACTGGGCGAGGAACACCTTGTCGTCCATGCCGATGGGCTTGGCGATATTGTAGTGGATGTTGCCGTCGCCGAAATGGCCGATCGGCAGCGGCCGCGCGCCGGGGCAGAGCCTCTCCACGGCTGCGACGGCGCGCTCCAGGAACTCCGGGATACGCGCGACGGCGACAGAGACGTCGTGCTTGATATTGCCGCCCTCGGGCCGCTGCGCCTCGGAGATCGACTCGCGAATGAGCCAGAGGTCGCGCGCCTGGCTGGGCGACTGCGCGATCGCGGCATCGATAATGAGCCCGCTCTCGCTGGCCGCGACGAGAATGTCCTCCATCTGCACCTGCGCCCCGCCGTCCGCCTTGGGCCCGGAGATCTCGAGCAGCACGTACCACGGGTAGGGCGTCGCGAACGGGTCGCGCGTGCCCTTGATGTGCTTCAGCACGATCTCCACCATGAGCCGTGGAATGAACTCGAAGGCCGTGAGCGTGCTGCCCGCGCGCGCCTGCGCGTCGGCGAGAAGCGTCAGTGCATTGTCGATCGAAGGCAGGGCGACCATCGCCGTAGCCTTCTCGGCCGGTCGCGGTAGAAGCCGCAACACTGCCGCCGTGATGATGCCGAGCGTGCCCTCCGAGCCGATGAAGAGATCGCGAAGGTCGTAGCCGGTATTGTCCTTCTTGAGCGCGCGCAGGCCATTCCACACGCGCCCGTCTGCCAGCACGACCTCGAGGCCCAGCACCTGCTGGCGCGCATTGCCATAGGCGAGCACGCCGACGCCGCCCGCGTTCGTGCCGAGATTGCCGCCGATGCGGCAGCTTCCCTGTGAGGGAAGCGCCAGCGGAAAAAGGCGGCCCGCTTTCTCGGCGACATCCTGGCATTCCTGGAGCGTCAAGCCCGCCTCGACGGTCATGCTCGTGCCGGCGGGGTCGACATGGCGCACCTTGTTCAGGCGCGCGACCGAGACGACAATCTCGCCGTGCTGCGGGATCTGGCCGCCGACGAGGCCCGTGTTGCCTGCCTGGGGCACGACAGCGAGGTTCAGCTCATGGGCGAGCGCCATGATACGGCTCACCTCGTCCGTCGTGCCGGGGCGCAGGACGAGCGCCGAGCGGCCGACGTACTTGTCGCGCAGCTCCTTCAGGTAGGGAAGCTGCTGGTCGGGATCGACGAGGGCGTGCCCTTTGCCCACGATCGCGGCGAAGCGCTCGACGACTTCGGGGGAGAGCGGGCGGGCGCGATTGGGCGACATCTCGTTCATGGGCGTCTCGGGATCGTTTCCTGGGTAGTTTTCCGGGGCATGTTTCTGGGCGCGCGCCCTCATCGATGCTGAGAGCCGGTGCGCTGATTTTCCATGCAATCTGGATACGGGGAAACGGCCCACGGTGCCAGCGCGAATGGACCGGGCACACGGGTCAAGGGTGCAGGGCTGGGGTGCGGGAGGGGAGAAGCTGCCTCGGCAGCTAGGCAAGCATTTTCTGAAGGACGGGGCCGCCAGAGGCCTGGGCACTGCCAAGCTCCCTGATGCGCAGAGAGAATATCGCGCGCAACGGCTGGTCGATGTCCGCCATCGTGCTCGTCGATATCTCGCCAATGGGCTCCGGGAAAATGAACCGGTCGAAGCCATCGCCGCCCTCGATGAAATCGAAAAGGCGACCCTTGTTGATGCTTCTATAGTAGATGGCGAATTTACCGAGGTAGTCCTTGTAGTGGACGTGCTCGATGGCGGCAAACTGATGCTCGTCGCTAGCAAGGAATGCGAGGCGTCGGCAGACGTAACGATAGACGGCCAACTCCCGATCTGTAGTTATGATTTGTCGAACCGCGGCATCCGTTGCCGGAGATGCTGCGTTCTCCGTGCCGCTCGGTCTGGTGCGAAGGAGTTCCATCACCGGGAGCACGAAAGCCTCTTCAAAGGCATTCCGAACCATCGAGCTGTAGACGCTGGCAATCTTCGATTTGCGCACATTCTCGATCTGGGCTGATCTCAACAGAACGCGACAGAGTTCGTCCGACGGCTCTCTCACTTCCTGCATGACGGCTGTGCGAAGCCGCCTGGATATGAGCCGCCTCTCTGCGATCTCGGCAATCGCCAGGGGCTCAAATCCCGTTCTCGTCAGAGTGCCAAGCGCCTCAAGCACATCAGCGGGTATTGCTCTCTCTGTTGCCGCTTCCATGTCCAACGTCACGAATGGTTCGTCATCCATGATGTTGGCATTCTCGACGTCGACGAAAAACTCGAAGCGCAATCCATTCGTCAGAATACCAAGTCGCACGGACTGCAGCGCCGTGAAGTAAGCACGCAATTGTCCGCGATTGGAGGTAAGGTCTGCGGCCACTTTCTTGCACTCGACGGCTATTACTGGAACGCCGTCACGCAATATAGCGTAGTCGACGCGATCGCAGAGGCCATCGCGGAAATCGGCGGCGAACTCCGGTTGCACAACGGTGGGATCGGTGACGTCATATCCAAGCGCGTTGAGCACGGGCAGAACAAGGAAGAGCTTCGTACTTTCCTCATTCGTACATACGGATCGGATAGTCGGTAAGCGCTCGGCTATCGCCGTCAATTTGGAATGCAAATCGCTGAGCCCACTCATCTTGGACCTCCGAAAATAAATCGCCCCGAATCATATGCAACTTCAGCACGCGTTCGGAACGCGATCCAGCGAGGCCGATTATTCATCCCAAGCTGTTGGGGATATTCGCAGGGAGAGGGATGCAAAAGGCTGTGGGGCGCGGGGGGATCCGGTTGCTCGTGATACAAAGCGGTGAGCTTCCCCTACTCCCTTTTCAGCGGCACGATCCGGGCGACATCCACACGCCGCCGCGCGTGGTGCAGGTCATAGTCGCGCTGGAGGTTCATCCAGTATTCGGCGGACGTCGCGAAGAAGCGCCCGAGGCGCACGGCCGTATCGGCCGTCATGGCAACCTCGCCCTTCACGAGATGCACCAGCAGCGCGCTCGACATCTCGATCCGCGTCGCCAGCGCGCCGGCGCTCATGTTGAGCGGATCGAGGTATGAGTCCTTGAGCACCCTTCCCGGATGTGAGGGGCTAGCGAGAACGATCATTTCCAGCATCCCAGGAGATCACGGCCGACCTCCAAGCTACGCGTGCCATCGGCAACTTTGCCATCCCAATAACCAGTCTGCCGGAAGCCCCTCACGATCTGCTGAACAGCATCCAGACAATTTGACCTTTAGTGCCAGAGACGCGACGGCGAGGGAGGGCTGTTGCGGGCCCGGCAGGCTCGAACTGCCGGACGAAGGTGCAGCCGGGCGAGCGCGTGGATTTCGTAGACACCCTGGTTCAGGGCCTCGTGCTCCGGATTGGTCGCAGCCGGAGGGCCTGGCGATTTCATTATCGGCACCAGGGCGAGCGCAAGCTGCTAGCGCTGGGCTTCTATCCTGAGGTCGGCTTAGCGGGCGCTAGGGAGCTAGCCAAGGACGCTCGCATCAAGCTCGCCGCAGGCATTGACCCAGCCGCGCCCGCGCGGGCAGCGGCCGTCACCGTGAAGGATCTCATAGACTCCTACATCCGGCTTCATGCGAGCACTAAGCGCACGGCGAGCAAGATCGAGCGGCGACTACGTAAGAACGTCGAGGCGGTCAGCCACAGCTACAGCATTGCCGATGGCCGATCGCCAATCGCGGGTCGCCACATCGACCACAACCATCATGGCGAACATGCCGGCCGTGAACGTCAACAAGTAGGTCATTGCTCAGCGCTCCTTCAGGTTGAGTGTGGCCGAATTTCCACAACCTAAAGATGCGCCAGTTCGAGCTGAAAGAAAAGAAAAGCTGAAAGATCAGTCTACGGACTAACCCGTTGATATCGAGTCGGAAATTGTTGCACCCGGGAGTCGTTTGGAGGGCGTGGTACAATAGGGAATTTAGGGGAGGTGGCTATGGACAGGCGACTGGTCGGCTACTTGCTAATTTGTGTTTCGCTTTCGATAGTTATTCTAGGCCTCGACTGTCAAATCGCGGAGGCCCGCAGAGGTGGCGGTGGCTTCAGCCGGGGCGGCGGGCGCGGTGGTGGCGGTGGCGCCGGGCTCTTCGGCTTCCTGATAGGCTTGCTTTGGATTGTCGCGCTCCCAGCTTGGGCTGTGTCGGGCACTGGCAAATGGGGCTTGCCAATCGGGGCAGCCCTGGGGCTGTTGTCGTGGATTGCTCTCCTATGGATTCTCCACCGCTGGCTGGGTGCCGGCTGGAGTTCATTGGGCGCATTCCTTGCCCCTCTGCTTGCCATCCCCATAGCAGCTCTTTGGAGCAGTTGGCTTGAGGCCCGGCGCTGGGCTCGATTCAAGGCCCGGCGCAAGTTGCAGCATGCGCAGTGGGCTGCAGAGGCAGCTGCCCGTCGTGACACCCAATTGGCACCCGATTTGCCCGGACGAGGCGCTAACGGCCAGCTAAGTCATTGATTTATTGGTGGGCCACGCGGGATGAAACGGTGAACACGTATGTTATTGAAATCGCAGTATAACGACTTGCCTCTCACGCAGCCATCGATATTGCCCTCGATCAGCACGGCCTTTGTTCGCTCAGGCGTGCCGGGTCTTGCCTAAGCGTGCGCATCTACTGGCGCAAAGTCGGCGTCGGGGCGGGCTCGTCCGACACTCAGAAGATCACCTTGCAGCGGATGCCGGCCGGCAGCCGGTAATCCGGGTTGGACAGTTCGAGGCGGACGCCGAACGTGCCGCTGGCCGCATCGAGCACACGATCGATGACAACCACGGTGGCCTTGAGCGCGCCCTCGACGGGCAGCTCGGGCCTCAACTCCGCCGATGAGCCGACCGCGATCTGCCCGTACATGGACACCGGCAGGAAGGTCTCGACGTTGAGCGGATGAAGCTGCGCGATCGTGAGCAGATGGTTCGTTTCGTGGCGATACTCTCCCGACGAGAGCAGGCGCTCTATGACGACACCATCGATCGGACTGCGCACGATGCGCTGGTTCAGGGCGGCCTCCTCCCTCCGCTGCTCCGCCTGCGCGACCTGCAGATTGAGCTTGGCCTCCTCGACCGTGCTCTCGGCTATGCCGGCCTCCGTCTGCGCTTCGTCGAGCGCGGCGAGAGAGGATACCTCGTTGCGCCTGAGGGCCTGTATGCGGTCGACCTTTCTGTTGAGGAACTCCGTCCGGCGGGATTGTGCGCGCATCTGGAAGTCATTGCTGGCGCGGATGCGCGCGAGCTCGACGACGGCTTCCTGCACCTCGGCCTCGAGATTGGCAACGACCTGGCCGGCCTTGACCATGTCACCACGATCGACGTGGACCTTGCGTATGAGGCCGGTCACCGGCGCACCGAGCTTGACGGTCACCCGGGCCTCCAGGAGACAATCGAACTGCTTGCCGGCAGCCGGCGGGCGCTCGGTCGCCGCACATGGTGCTGACAACGTAGCCCCTAGGACTGCGGCCGCGGCTGAGACGTATCTCGCTATTCCGTTCGGCACCTGCCACCTCTCAGTCGTCGCGTGATCCTGAAAATCCTCAATCCGGCCGCCCCGAGAACGCGAGAATGCGCTCGAGCTGCTCATCCCTGCGCAGAACATCCCGCCGGACCCTCGCGTGATGGCGCTCTGCCCTCGACTGGGCGAGACGCTTCAGCAGCCATCCCGCGCCTCGCACCCGCGCGCGCCCCGGCAAGCGGCGTGCTGCGTGTGCCAGACGAGGGGTGAAGCGCCCGAAGACATCATCCTCGAGGCTGACGATGCACTCGTAGCTTCCGCGATCCCCCTGGCGCCCGGCGCGCCCGAAGAGCTGCCGATCGATCCGTAGGGAATCATGAAACTGCGTGAGGATCACATGCAGGCCACCGCGGTCCGAGATACCGGCCCCGAGGGCGATGTCGGTGCCGCGGCCCGCCATGTTGGTCGCGACTGTCACGCGCCCCTCCTGCCCGGCGGCGGCGATGGCCTCGCCCTCGTCCGCATCCTGGCGGGCATTGAGCACGAGATGAGGCACGCCTTCCTGCTCGAGCAGGCGCGCCAGATGCTCTGAATCATGGACCGTCTGCGTGCCTATCAGCACCGGCCGTCCGGAAGCCGAGACGGCGCGCGCGCGCGCGGCCACCGCCGCCCACTTCTCCGCCGCAGTCCGGTACGTCCTGCTCCCGAGCGAGCGCCGGCGACTGCGACGGTTGGTCGGGATCCGAACCGTGCTCAACCCGTAGACCGAGCGCAGCTCTCCGGCGATCTCGGCAAGCGTGCCGGACATGCCCGCCAGCCGCACATAGCGCTGGAAGAAGCGCTGATACGTGATCTGCGCGAGGCTCTCGCGCGGCGCCGTCAGCGCGCAGCCCTCCTTGGCCTCGACGAGCTGATGCAGCCCCTTCTCCCACGAGCGATCGGGCATGACGCGGCCCGTATACTCGTCGACGATCTGTATCTTGCCTTCGGCGATCACATAGTGCTCGTCGCGATGAAAGACATGGAGTGCCGTCAGTGCCTTTCCGATGAGCTCCTCGCGCGCGCGCCGCGACTGCCACACCCCCATCGTCGCGTGGGGAAATGCCGCAATTATCTCCCGGCCACGCTCCGTGAGCTGGATCAGGCGGTCCTGCTCAAGGAGCACGAAGTCGCGATCGGGTACGAGCTGCCGGGCGATATCGAGCGCCACGCGAATGCTCGTCTCCATAGCCTCATCGAACCGCTCGGCCGATATGATGAGCGGCGTTCGTGCCTCGTCGATGAGTATGCTGTCAGCCTCATCGATGATGGCGAAGTGCAGCCCTCGCAGCAGAGGCGCTTGCGCACGGCCGCCCGAGCGGCGCAGGCCGAGGCGCTCTGCCTCCTGCTGCCGGATCGAGATGCGATCCTTCAGATAGTCGAACACCAGCTCCTTGTTCGTGCAGTACGTGATGTCGCAGGCATAGGCGGCACGGCGCGCGGCGAGCTCCTGGCCACTTTCGATGAGGCCGACACTGAGACCGAGCGAGCGGAATATCGGCCCGAGGATGGAAGCGTCCCGCGCGGCCAGATAGTCGTTGACGGTGACGATGTGGACGGCTTCGCCGGAGAGCGCCACGGCGACGGCCGGCAAAAGCGCCGTGATCGTCTTCCCCTCGCCCGTCTGCATCTCGACGAATGCCCCCTCGAGCAGGGCAAGGCCGCCCAGGATCTGCACTGGGAAGTGCCTGATGCCCGCATGACGCGACGTCGCCTCTCGCGCGAGAGCGAACGCCTGCGCCACGAGAGATGGCGTGAACCCTTGCCGCAGAAGCTGCGGTCGGAGCGCCAGCGCGTGATCGCGCAATTCGTCGATCGTGCAGGACGTGTACTTGCTATCGAGCGCCAAGACGAGGTCGAGCGTGGCCTGCCTCTGTCGCTGACCGCCACCCCACCGCACGCGAACCGTCTCGGCGGCGCTCATCAGCGCGCGGTCCAGCGCGTTCGATCGCGGCGCCCGCCGCTCCAGATACGGCGAGAGCAGGAACTCGTCTGTTTGAACACCGTGTCCGGGTTGTCTAAGCATTGAAGTACGACAGGAAGAGTTGCCGGATCTTGCGGTAGGCCTGGATGGCAACGGGTTCCCAATCGTGCTCGAAGCGAACGTATGTCCGGGCACCGAATGCGGGCACCACGAGGTCATCGTCGAGCGCGATGTCGAGCTGGAAGACCCGGCTCAATGTCCTGAGACCGTTGGGATCTCGCGGATCGACCGCAATCGTGCCGCCCCCAGCCGTGGAAAGTGCTGGGCTTGGCAGCTCGTCGCCGGCGGCAGGCACCTCGCGCATGCTGATGGCATGCAGCGTCGTCTCCGGCGCATCGGCGAGCTTCACGAAGATCCTTCGCAGGCGCTGACGCACAAGATCGATGTCGGCCTGCGCGACGACCACGCGGATGATCCTGCCCTTTTCCGGCAGGACATATCCGATGATCTCGCCGCGCTTGAAGAAGCGCCCCGGAAGGTCAGCCGCTCGCGGGGCGGCGAACACGCCGTCGGTTTCGCTGACAGACTGGAGACGCGAGGACCGGTCGAGATCGCTTTCCAGACGCGAGCGCGCCTCCTCCAGCTCCTTGCGGGTGATCTCCGCCTGCACGCGATCCGCGAACTGTTCGGACTGGTGCCTGGCCTCGAGCTCGCGAATGCGCAACTCCTTCAGGCGGATCTCGATATCGAGAAAAGGGTCTGTGCTGGCCACGAGCGCATCGCCGGCGTTCACGCGTTCGCCGGGCTCGCGCAGAAGCCGCTGCACGAAACCTTCCGCGCGCGCCCGCACGTACGACTCCTTCGGAAGCCAGATCGTGCCCTCGGTGTTCGTATGCATCGGAACGGGTACGGCGCTGAGCACGAGAGCCAGCGCGGTGCACCCACCGATGAGCACCGCTGCCGTTCGCCGCCGCGACGTCTGGATGCGGGCATTGGTGACGACCCGGCGCAACGCGCGCGCCAGTGGAAGGACGATGCTGCTGTACATGGCGACGAGTGCAATGAGGACTCCGACGATGAAGTACTCGCTCGCAACGATGAGCGCCAAGCCGACGAGTACCATCATGCGATATAGGAAGGACAGTGGCGCATAGAGAAGGAACCATAGTCGCTCCCCAGGGCCGGAGCTGTCCTGGTCATCGGTCGCGGTGCCGAAAACATAGCGGTCCCAGAGATGCCGCCAGAACGCCGTCGAGCGCGTTGCGAGGTTCGGCATCTCGGCCAGATCGCTGAGGATGTAGTAGGCGTCGAACCGCAGAAGCGGATTGCCGTTTACGATGATCGTGGAGATGCCCGTGATCACCATCACATTGAACGCCGCGGCCCGTGCGATCCCGGGCTCGACGGTCAGCCAGACGAAGAGGGCGATCG
>CAUJKI010000422.1 GCA_963205015.1 Pseudomonadota bacterium | reverse complement strand
GTGCGTGATGCGACCGGCGCCAAGGGCCGCGCGCTCTTTCATCCGCTGCGGCTTGCGCTGACGGCCCGCGAGGCCGGACCTGAGCTGCGTGTCCTGCTGCCGCTGATCGGGCGGGCTCGCGCCGAAGCCCGGCTCAACGGTCGCAATGCTTAGATCGGTGAAGGTGGGTGAGGGTGAGGGGCGGCCCTACGCGGTACATGACCGCCGCCCCTCACCCCCGCCCGCTCCCCCCGCGGGCTCCTGAAACTCAATCCTCGACCAGCGCCTTGTCCGGCTCCCGCGACGCGCTGGATGCCACACCGGCATTCGCCGGCGCACTGATCGACGGTACGGGCCGCGACCGCTCGCGCGACGCTCCGGCATGCGGCGCGGTTGCCGCTTCCTGCTTGCGCATGAGGAACAGAGGCAGGTCGCTCGCACCATGGGCGAGGCCTGCGCCCTGCACGTAGATGTCGTAGCCAAAGCGCAGGAAGAAGGGCACCGAGACAGGCGTCGCGAGCACCGTAAGGGAGCTGAAGCCAGCATCGCGCGCCTCGGCCTCGGCGTGCGCAAGCAACAGTGAGCCGAGCCCCATGTATGTGAAGAGGGGCTGTACAAACAGCCCCTCGATCCGCGCCACACGGCCCTGGCTGGCGGACGACCGCCAACCCACGGTGCCTGCGAGCTCGCGGCCGAGCCACGCGCCGGTGAGGCGGCTGGGACCGAAGTGATCGGCGTACGCGGGCTCATCCAGCGTCGAGAGGAAATCATCGATGTGGCGGAGGGCTACGTGCGGCCCGATGAGCGTACGGAATGCACTGCCGTGGACGTATCGAACGTCCGACCAGTCGTCGATGCCGATGGGGCGGAGCTGCGCGAGCCCCGCAACGTGAGCACCTTGCAAGCTCTGCTCGGCGTCGTCTGGGCGTGCGAGGCTACTCATGACACAGGACCTGTACGCAGACACGAGGACTCGGCTGACTACAATCAACGGATTGCGACAACCGTTTTTCCAATACGTTGCAGGGTAGGCCGTCCAATGCGCCGACCGCAATACGATGGGGTTTCTAAACGCCTGCTGGACAATGATTTGTAGGCTAGTGGTGCTCGCGCACCACAGGCTTAGACATTTGTCGGAATTACGAGCTTTTTGACGCCGACGAAGGCACCGCGCGCACCTAGCGGCGCGGATTTGCCTGGGCCTGAGCCGGGCGCGGCTCGGAGGCCTGGGCCTTGCGCTCGGCGGGCTGGCCGGCAGCCGGGTCGTACTCGGCCTGCTTGCACGAGCAGCCCTCGACGTACTCCTTGCGATGCCGGAAGGCATTCCGCAGGCTCGTGTAGGGCTTGTTCTCCCCGACAGAGACCATTTCCTCGACCGCCCCGCCCGGATTCTGATGGTAGTAAAGCTCGGTCGGCGCCGCGCACCGCGACTGGCAGGCGTCGACATCGCGCGGGAAGTGGTTCGGCAAGGTCGCAAAGCTGATCGGGAAGTAGTAGCCGTCGCAGAGCCTCACGCAGAGCGTCCGATATGTCGCGTACGGAAGCGCACCGAACTGATTGGTCGGCGTTTGCGGACGGGCACCAGGCTCTTCATCCTGCCAGAAGAACGAGCCGAATGGATTGTTGCCACCGCGCCGGCGCGCCTCCTGCTGATAGTTGGGGCCGCAATTGTTCCGCGCCAGCTCGCGGATGATCTCATCCTGCATCGAGCGCGTGCTCGTGCCCATGATCTGCTGGCGCTGGACGTCGAGATCGCTCTGCCGGCGCCGCATGTCCTCCGACTTCTGCGCCAGATCCACGCATACGCGGTTGCGCTTGAGCGTTTTGGAGAAGAGCCAGGTTTCGTAGCACTCGTTCCGCTCGAGCTGCAGTTGGGCGGAGCGGACATCGCGATCGAGCTGGCGCATCTCGGCTTCGATCTTCGGCAGCACGTCGCGCGACTGGTTGCCGCGCTGACCCTCTGCGACGAGCCGCTGCTCGAGCTGGAAGCAGATATTGCCGCCGGCGGTCGGCGGCGCCTGTGGCGGCGGGACGCCCCAGCCGGGCGGAGCCGGGCCACGATACATGGGCTCGCGAGGCTCAGGAGGCCGGCGCGGCCGGTCGTCGCCGCCACCCCACGGCCACCAGCCGCTCTGGGCGTGCGCCGCGGGGACGAACGAAGGCCCAAGCACGGCCACAACGCCGGCAACAGCCAGCGCCGCCATCACGCCGGCGATCGTTCCCGAGCGCAGATTGCGCCAACTGCTCATTCAAGGCCTCTCGGCGCACCCAATGATTCCCGCAGCCCGCATCGCGAGCGGCGCACTTGCCGGCGCATGATGATGATGGTGAACTAGGCCGTCAATGCGGAGCAATTGCGGCGGTCGCCCTCGTACACAACCTGACACGGGGCCGCACCAGCAAGCACTTTCATCGAGGATGGAACCCAGCCAATGGATCGCGCCAGGATAGAGGCCGCCGCAGAGATCATCGCCGGGGCGCGCCGCGAGGGTCGTCTGCTCGAGCCGCTGCCGGATACGTGCCGGCCGCGCTCGCTGGCCGAGGGCTACGACGTGCAGAACATCTTCCGGGAAGCGTGGCCGGATACGGTCGCCGGCTGGAAGATCGGCGCCACGTCGCCCACGACCATGGAGCGGTTCAATGTCGGCGAACCGGTCTACGGTCCCTTCTTTGCCCGCGACGTCTACACGAGCCCGGCCGCGCCCGACGGCAGCCGCCTTCGCCACATCGCGATCGAGAGCGAATTCGCCTATCGCCTCGGCGCGGACCTGCCGGCACGCACGGCACCATACACGCGGGAGGAAATCGTCGCTGCGATCGATGCGCTGATCCCGGCCTTTGAGATCGTGAGCCCGCGCTTCGCCAACATTCCCTTCGACCACGTCGCCTCGGCAGCAGCCGACTGCATGCTCAATTGGGCAATGATCCTCGGCCAGCCCATCACCGACTGGCGCGGGATTGATGTGGCCAGCCACCAGGTGACGCTCAGCATAGACGGCCTCGTCACGGGCCAGGGCACAGGCGCGGAGTGTCTCGGAGATCCGAGGAACGTGCTCGACTGGGTGGTCGAGAAACTTCGGGCCGGCGGCATCGGGCTCAAGAAGGGCCAGATCCTCTCCACAGGGACCTGCACGGGCATTGTTCCTCTGAAGAGAGGCCAGACCGCGGTCGCCGACTTCGGCACGCTCGGCAAGGTCGAGGTCCGCTTCGGCTGACGGCCGCCGGGCGTGCGCCGCCATGCGCCGCGCGTATGACCTTGCGCCACGCCCACCATTCAAAGCATCCGGCGGACGTGCTACCCGTGGCTGTCTACATTCATGCGCCCGAGCAACGGGCGCGTCGCCGCACGGGAAGGAACGCCGGCCATGGCCGACACGATAAGGGGCGCCGACATCGTCGCGCGCACACTGGAGAAACTTGGGACGCAGAAGGTCTTCACGCTCTCCGGCAATCACATCATGTCGATCTTCGACGCGGCGCTGGAAACCAAACTCGAGCTGATCCACGTCCGCCACGAGGCCGCAACCGTCCACATGGCCGACGCCTGGGGACGCCTCACGGGCGAGCCGGGCATCGCGATGGTGACCGGGGGACCGGGCCACGCGAACGCCGTTGGCGCGCTCTATACGGCGCTCGCCAACGAGTCGCCGATGGTGCTGCTCTCGGGCCATGCCGCGACTGACGAGCTTGGCCGCGGCGGCTTCCAGGAGATCGCTCAGGCCGACATGGCGCGCCCTGTCGCCAAGGCCTCGTGGACCTCGACATCCGCTGCTAATCTCGGCGACGACATTGCCAAGGCGCTGCACGTGGCGAAGAGCGGCCGTCCAGGCCCGGTGCACCTGAGCCTGCCGTCCGACCTGCTCGATGCGGAAGTCGATGCAAGGCGCGCATCTATTCCCGACTGCCTTCCCGATACGGTATCGGGCGCCCTGCCGGATGCCGTCGCCGATGCGGCGCTCAACGCAATCGCAACGGCGCGCGCGCCGCTCATCATTGCAGCGCCGCATCTCTCCGGGCCGCACGGCCGGCCGCTGCTGGCAGAGCTGGAGAAGGCCGTCCACGCGCCGGTCGTCCTCATGGAGAGCCCGCGCGGCATTCGCGACGCAACGCTCGGCGCCTTCTCGGAGCTGCTCAAACAGACCGACCTCATCGTGCTGCTCGGCAAGCCGCTCGACTTCACGCTCAAGTGGGCCGAGCCACCGGTGGTCGCGCCGTCCTGCCGCGTGATCAGCATCGACGCTGAGCCGCCGCTGATCGCGCGGGCGGAGAAGGAGCTTGGCAGCCGCCTCGCCTTCGCCGCGCTCGCCGAGGCCCGGTCGGCAGCGCGCGCGCTGATCGCACGAGCGGGCAAGGGCGAGAGGCGCAATGCAGCGTGGCTCGAACAGGCACTAGGCTATCTCAACAGCCGGCCCCAGAGCTGGGCAACCCTCAAAGGCAAGAACGGCCGTCTTCACGCCGTCGAGGTCTTCGCGGCGCTGAAGCCGATCGTCGAGCGAGACCCGAACACCGTGCTCATCTGCGACGGCGGCGAGTTCGCGCAATGGGGCCAGAGCCTCATCAAGCCGCCGCGCCGGATCGTCAACGGCGTCGCCGGCTCCATTGGTGCCGGCCTCCCCTTTGCCGTCGCGACCCGCGCGTGGGAGCCTAAAGCGCCGGTCATCACGGTCGTCGGCGATGGAACGTTCGGCTTCCACATGTCCGAGTTCGACACTGCCGTGCGACACAACCTGCCGTTCGTCGCCATCGTCGGCACCGACGCGATGTGGAACGCGGAGAACCAGATCCAGATTCGCGACTACGGGGCCCAGCGCGCGCACGGCTGCAGCCTGCTGCCGACACGCTACGACCAGGTCGTCGTGGCGCTCGGCGGGCATGGCGAATTCGTCGATAGCCCGGCCGCGCTGCCGGCCGCCATCGAGCGCGCGATCGCATCCGGCAAACCGGCCTGCGTCAACGTGATGATCGAGCAGATCGCAGCACCGGTGATCTGAGCCACCGCGTCCTCCTTCTATCCCCTCTCCCCGCTCTTGCGGAGAGAGGGTTAGGGTGAGGGGCGGTGGCATACGCAAACGTCGGCAAACTCGAGCGCCGGGGCTTGTGGCCGCCCCTCATCCTAGCCTTCTCCCCGTGAAGGACGGGGAGAAGGGACAGTGGAGGAGCACCGCCATGTCCTTTACGACTCATCCTATGCTGTTCTTCTCCGGCATGGCTCTGATCGTCATCGGCTTCCTGCTGTGGCGCATTGCGAGTCGCTGGGACCTCAAAGGCCATGCCGTCGATTCGGCATTTCGGTCTCTGTGGCAACGCCGCGTCGTCATCAGCGATGAGTTGCAGGAGCGCTATCGCGACGTGCGCGACGCACCTTCGCACGTGCATCGTGCCGGCCGCGCCGCGGGCCACGCCGCACGGCACTTCGTTGCCCAGGTCCTTTCCATCGCGGCGCTGATCATGCTCCCCGTGGGATTTGGGGTCGCACTGCTCGCGATTGTGTGGCGTTAGATCAGGCGGCGGTCAGGCGCGACAGGATCGCATCGTCGATCTCGAAGTTCGCGAACACGGCCTGGACGTCATCGTCATCTTCGAGGGCCGCGATGAGCTTCAGGATGGTCCCGGCATTTTCCTCGTCAAGCGGCGTGGTCGTGACCGGCTTCCAGATAGCCTTGACGGTTTGCGGCGGCCCGATCGTCGCCTCGAGCGCAGAGGCCACCGCGCTCATGTTCTCGAAGGCGCAGACGATCGTGTGGCCGCTCTCGTCGGAGACGACGTCATCGGCACCGGCCTCGATGGCCGCCTCGAGAACGGCATCGGCCGTGCCAGCGGCCACCGGATAGACGATCTCGCCGACCCGGGTGAACATGTGCGAGACCGCGCCCGTGGCGCCGAGGTTGCCGGCGTGCTTCGTGAAGACCGCGCGGATGGCACCGCCCGTCCGATTGCGGTTGTCCGTCAGCGCCTCGACGATGACCGCGACGCCACCTGGGCCATATCCCTCGTAGCGGATCTCCTCATAGGTCTCGTCAGCGCCGCCGGCCGCCTTCTTGATGGCCCGCTCGACGTTGTCCTTGGGCATGTTCTCGGCGCGCGCGTTCTGCACCGCAAGGCGAAGGCGGGCGTTCATCTCCGGGTCGGGCAGGCCAGACTTGGCCGCGACCGTGATCTCCCGGGCGAGCTTGGCAAAAAGCTTCGAGCGGGCAGCATCCTGCTTGCCCTTGCGGTGCATGATGTTCTTGAACTGCGAATGGCCAGCCATGGATGATCCGTCGCGCCTTGAATAGCCGGCGCCCATCCCCGGCCGCTCCGGCTTGAAGAAATGCGCCTAAATTTTTGTTATTCCTACCCTTTTTGAAAGGCTGGCCGGCAAGCGACCTGCCCTCCATCCGGCGCTGTGTCTCGACGCCGCAGGGCCGACGCGCGGGTTTATACGCTTGGACCCGTGCAAAATCCACCGATTGTCGCTATATAGTTCGCGGACCGGACGCCCCGAAGAAGCCTAGAAAACTCAGCCGCTCGCGAGACGTCCCGTTCCTTGCCGACCCTTCTGACGACCATGGCCTGCGTGGGATACTTCCGGCGTCGAGCGCTTGAACGCGCGCGCCATCGCAGCAGAGCCATCAAGTTGACCGAGAGGCAGGTTCTTGTTTGCGACTGTGATGATCCTCGCCCATGGGCGGAGCGGTAGTTGAACGAGACTCGGGCCGTGCATCAGGCGAGTCTACAGAGACCGGAACCGGGTAGATCGCTGGCATCCGGCGAACGCAGAATGCTTTCCATCGTCGTTCCCGTGCTGAATGAAGAGCGTGGCTTGCCGCGCCTGCTGGAGCGCCTCGGCGCCATGCTCGCTGGCCTTGGGCGACCCTGGGAAGTGATCTTCGTCGACGACGGATCGACCGACGGCACCACCGCCGCGCTGCTGGCGCTCAACGCCCGCGACCCACGCTTCAAAGCCGTCGTTCTCAGCCGCAACTTCGGCAAGGAGATCGCCGTTGCCGCGGGGCTGCGCTACACGACGGGCGCTGCGGCCGTGGTCATGGATGGCGATCTTCAGCACCCGCCGGAGACGATTCCCGCGCTGATCGCGCAATGGGAGCAGGGCTACGACGTCGTCTACGGGACGCGCGAGAGCCGGGCGACCGACACTAAGCTCCATCGCGTGTTCGCAACCGCTTTCTACGGCGTTTTCAATAAGATGAGCCGCACCGAGCTGCCACTGGGCGCCGGCGATTTCCGGCTTGTCGACCGTAAGGTGCTCGACGTCCTCAATCGCATGGATGAGCGGGCGCGCTTCAACAAGGGGCTCTTCGCGTGGGTCGGCTTCAAGTCGACCGGCGTGCCCTACCGCGTGGAGGCCCGGGGCGAAGGGCGCTCACGCTGGCGCCCTCGCCAGCTCATGCGCTTCGCGCTCGACGGACTCGTCTCCTTCTCCACCATTCCGCTGCGAGTCTGGTCCTATCTCGGCCTGCTGATCTCGGCGTGCGCCTTCCTGTTCGCCCTCTACATTCTCATGGAGGCGCTCGTCTTCGGCGTCACGACGCCGGGCTTCCCCACGCTGATCATCTCGGTGATGTTTTTCGCCGGAGTGCAGCTCATATCGCTCGGCGTCATCGGCGAATATCTCGGCCGCGTCTACGAGGAGGTCAAAGGGCGCCCCCTGTTCGTCGTCGCGCGCGAGATCGGACTCGATGACACGGCTGCCCCTCGGGCGACCGGGCAGAAGGCTGCACAGCCATGACCCGGGAGACCTCGACCATCGATCCGGTCCGCGACATCCCACCGCTCCGTCACTGGGGCGGCTTCCTGCTGTCGGGGCTGATCGCGCTCTCGGCAGATGCGCTCCTCCTTCAGGTCGGCACGGTCGCGCTCGGTCTGAACCCTCTGATCGCCCGCCTCCTCGCGATATCGGGCGCCATGGTCGCCGGGTGGCTCGCCCATCGGCGATTAACCTTTTCGCTAAGCTCACCGCCGACACTCGGCGAGTTCACCCGATATTCTGCGATGGCGTGGACGACGGCTGCCATCAACTACGCAGCATTTGCCGCCGTCCTCATCGTGTCACCAGGAACACACCCTCTGGCGGCCCTTGTAATCGCGTCCATTCTCGCCACATTTTTCGCATACACGGGAATGCGTTACCGCGTCTTTCGGAGGGGCACCTGATGGCTTCCCAAATGTCGCCGGTAAGAGTCGAAGAAGCTGCAAGAAGACAAGCGCAGGGTTTGAAGCTCCGGATGCCGAGGCACGAACCATTCAGCGAGTATTCATCCGTGATGGCACTAGAATGTCATCGCTCCAGAAGAATTTGTGGCAGTCTGATCTCGCTGCGCGCGCTGGATGACCGCGCCGCGAACGCATCGGCTGCGCGTGGGCGTACTCGGGACGACCCCATCTGAACATGAGGTGACCCTCGGAACCGTAGCTGGACTACGAACGTTATCTGGTGCGATGGCGTAAGCGCTTGAAAATGCGTCTGGAGGCGCAAATATGAAGTCGAATGCGGTTAAGTCCTACGCGCTTGAGCTCGATTGGTCGGCACAGACCATCCTGCCGATCGAGTTTCGTGGGCGGGAATTGCACCTGGAGGCACGCGCTTACCAGGGGCACGACCCTCACAATCAAGCGTTTGTCCTGATCCACAGGGCGAACCAGGCAAACAGTGAGCTGCCGGTCGTGCGGGTCCACAGCGGCTGCATAACCGGTGACATCTTTCATTCTCTCAAGTGCGACTGCTATCCGCAATTGCAGTCGGCGCTGGAGACGATCACAACATCGCCGCTCGGCGTGCTGATCTACCTGCCCTATCATGAGGGGCGCGGCATCGGGATCGTGAACAAGATCCGGGCGTACGCGCTGCAGGACCAGGGGTACGACACGGTCGACGCCAACGTCGCCGTCGGCGCACCGATCGAGGCACGCACCTACGATTTGGCCGCACATATCCTGTTCGATCTCGGGTTGCCGGAAATCCGGCTGCTCACGAACAACCCGGCCAAGGTTGATGCACTCCGCGCGGAAGGCATCAATGTGATCGAGCGGCTGCCCGTCGTGTGCACGCCCAACGCCCACAACGTGCGCTATCTCGAGACCAAGAAGGCGCGGATGGCGCACGCGCTCTGAGCGCAGCTCCAGGCGAGGTGCAGCTTCGCCAACTCGTATGAAACCAGAACGAGGCGCCGTGCAAGCGGCGCCTCGTTTCGTATGGATCGGTAGCTATTGGCGTACAAATCGGCGCTCAGCGCGCGGATTCCAGCGTCTCCACGACGAGATTGCCGTTCGTGTAGACGCAGATCTCCGCGGCGATCGCCATGGCCTTTCGGGCGATCACTTCGGCATCGAGGTCGGTGTCGATCAATGCACGGGCGGCGGCGAGCGCGTAGTTGCCGCCCGAGCCGATACCCATGATGTCCTGCTCGGGCTCGAGCACGTCCCCGGTTCCTGTAAGAACCAGCGTCCGCTCACGGTCGGCGACGAGCATCATCGCTTCGAGCCGGCGCAGGAAGCGGTCCGTGCGCCAGTCCTTCGCCAGCTCGACGCAGGCGCGCGTAAGCTGACCCGGGTACTGCTCAAGCTTGGCCTCGAGTCGCTCGAACAGGGTAAAGGCATCAGCCGTCGCCCCCGCAAACCCGCCGATCACATCGCCGCGGCCGAGCGTGCGGACCTTGCGTGCATTCGATTTGATGACGGTGGCGCCGAGGCTCACCTGTCCATCGCCCGCGATGACGACACGCCCCTTCTTGCGCAGCGTGAGGATCGTCGTACCGTGCCACGTGTCCATGAATTCTCCTCCGCGGCAGCTCGGCCGGGCTGAACGATGATGGAATTGGTATGGTGGCGCTGCACGAGCGAATCAAGGCCTTCGGCGCGCCCGCTTCGGGGCCGGGCCTCAAGCCACGAACACGAACCAATCCACCTCTTCGGTCACGGCCTCGCCTGCAGGAGCTTGGGCCGCGTGCGCGCGAAGTGCCGCCATACCGGCAGCAAAGTCCTCATCGGAGATGCGGGACAGAAACGAGTCGGCGCGAAGGGACGTCTTGTGGGCGTAGCCCTGCCAGTCCTCTGCCACTGCTTGCCGCACGATCTCGTGCACGCTTGGCCTGAGGCCGGCATTCTCGAACAGCTCCGCGATCCGGCCACGCGGCGGAAGCTCCCTCGCGACAATAGGCTCGATTGCGGGAAAGAATTGGTATTTGGGGAAATCGGTCTCGCGGGTGGTGTTGCGCAAGGCGACGTGCCCTCCATCCCGCAGCACGCGTCGGCATTCCCTGGCGACGCCGGCGGCATCATCGAGATGGTGAAAGATCATCGACATGAAGACGAGATCGACGCTGGCATCCGCGACGGGCAGGGCTTCCGCCGACGCGCGCTCGAACACGACCCGATCGCTCTGCACTTTTTGGCGCGCCTGCTCGAGCATCTTGCTCGACGGATCGATCCCGATCACGCGGGCGCTGAAATGCTCGGCGAGCGGCTCGGAGAACCGTCCGGTCCCGCACCCGAGATCGATGATCGTCGAGCCCGGCGCCGGGGCCGCGTCCCGAGCCACCAGACTGAGCCAGAATCGCAGCGCTTCGGGCGCCAGCGTGCGCGCCTTGTCGTAGACGTGCGCTATGTCCGCCCCATCGTAGTCCATGGTGAGCACCTCGCTTCGAGTCTCGCCCTCGCTCTGTTTACCAGATGACAGGCACCGTTTCCGCAACTGAAGCGTTGCTGAGGAGCGCCTGAGCCCAGAGGCGGCGCCACGCCGGCTTGTCATTGCAGGGCGGAGACGCGAGATTGCAGCCCTGAGAATGACGGCACGCCAGATGCCCTCCCTCAAAGCGGAGCCCTTGATGCCGAATGATGATCCGTCGCGGCCGTACGGCCAGCGTCAAGGCCAGGCCGCCGCCAAGATCGTCAATGTCGCCCTTCAGGGCGGCGGCGCGCACGGCGCCTTTGCCTGGGGCGTGTTGGACTACCTTCTCGAGGACGGCCGTCTCGACATCTGCGGCATATCGGGCGCCAGCGCGGGCGCCGTCAATGCGGTCGTGCTCGCTCATGGCGTGAGCGTCGGCGGACGCGAGGGCGGGCGCGCCGCACTCGCCGATTTCTGGCGCAAGGTCGGCGAGCCGGGCTCCTACATCGGCCCGCATCCCTTTCAGCAACCGCTACCGCTTGGCTACTTCAGCGAGGTGACGCCAGCGTTCGTGCTGTTCGACATGCTGACGCGCTTCTGGTCGCCTTATCAGCTCAATCCGCTCAACATCAATCCGCTGCGCTCGATTCTCGAAGCCACCGTCGACTTCGAGCGCCTGCGCACCTGCCCGCGCACGAACCTGTTCCTCACGGCCACGAATGTCCGCTCGGGAAAGGTGCATGTCTTCGGCACCAAGGAAGTTTCCGCCGACGTTGTGATGGCGTCGGCCTGCCTGCCGCAGGTCTTCCAGGCCGTCGAGATCGATGGCGAGGCCTATTGGGATGGCGGGTTCATGGGCAATCCTGCCCTCTTCCCGCTCATCTACGACAGCCCGTCGCAGGACGTGATCATCGTGCACGTCAATCCGCTCGTCCGGCCGGACGTACCACGCACCGCGCTGGAGATCGAGAACCGGATGAACGAGATCAGCTTCAATTCGTCGCTCATCAGCGAGATGCGTGCGATTGCCTTCGTCACGCGTCTTATCGATCAGGGCAGAATGCCGGAAGGCATGATGAAGCGGATGCTCCTGCACTCCATTGCCGCGGACGACGTGATGCAGATGCTGAGTGCCGTCTCGAAGATGAATACGAGCTGGGATTTCCTGACCCAGCTTCGCGACATCGGCCGCGAGCGCGCCGCACGATGGCTCGAGGACTCCTTCGGCCGCATCGGCGAAGAGTCCTCGACGGATATCCGATCCTTCCTGTAGCGACGCGACGAGCTATGCCTTGAGCTTCGCCATGAAGTCGTCGATGAGCGCGTTGACATCGCCCGGCTGCTCGATCTGCGGGAAATGGCCAGCGTTCTCGATGATCTCGATGCGCACACCCGGCACCAGCCGCCGCACATCTTCGAGATAAGCCGACGGCTGGCCCTTCTGCATGGAGGCGCGCGCACCGGCAGGCGTCATGTAAGTGGTCTGGATGGCCATCAGCGGCACGCGCGCCTTCGCGAAGATCTCGTCGAAGCGCTCCGCATCCCACTTGCCGATGTTGGGGAAGAGGTTGCCGGCGAGCTTCTCCGGCATGTCGAGCGCGCGGTCGATGACGGGCTGCGCGACAGCCGGATCGGCGCCCGGCCGGAACATCTGGGCGAACATCGGCTCGATGAAAGCGCGGTAGCCGATCTCGGCGACGCGCTTGCGTCTGTCCAGATACGTGGTGCTGCCCGCTGCCCCGAGACGGCTGCCATCGACGAGGATCAGTCCCGCCACCCGCGCCGGCGCCTCGCTCATGGCGTGCATGACGATGCGGCAGCCCATGCTGTGCCCGACCAGCACGGCCCGCTCGATGGCGAGCTCGGCGAGAAGTGCGGCCACGTCCCGGCCATGCGTGTCGATGATCTCGTGCGCCTCGGTGCCCGGCGTCGTGCCGTGACCGCCGAGATCGACCGCGACCGTCTCGAAGCGTCCTCTCAGGTGCGCGACCTGCTGGCGCCAGTCATCGCGGGCGCAGCCGAAACCGTGCACGAAAACGATCGTCGGGCGGCCTCGCCCTTCGCGGGTGTGGTTGAGCACGGTCATGGGCGTCTCCCTCGCGCATTCGACGGCACTATCGGGGTCGATTTGGGCGCGGGCAGGAGGTTCGCGCGAAGCGGGCCGCGCCGTCAATCGCGCCCCGGCGGGCGCCTCTGACGGTCGAGTTGTACGAACACAAACAATTCCATCCCTGAAGCGACCACCTTTGGTTGCCGAGACAGCCCGAATCATAGCAACTGGCACAAGACTCATCATGCGAACCAAGCGGGAAGGTACGCGATGAACGACATGACTCCAGCCGGCGGCAAGGTTCCCCTCGACATCGGCGCGATTGCCAATGCAACCTCCGAGGCGTGCATCTCGACAAGGGTGCGCCAGCTCTCGCGCATCGTGACCCGCGTCTATGACGATGCGCTGCGGCCCCACAAGATCACCGCGAGCCAGTTCACGCTGCTGACCCAGCTTGCCAACCAGGACGGCATCACTGCCGCCGAGATCGGCAGCACGCTCGACATCGAGAAGTCGACGCTCTCGCGCAACCTGAAGCGCCTTCTCGCGCTTGGCCATATCATCATGGACCCGCCCGCCGGTCGCCGCGGCCGCGGTCTGCACCTCACACCCAAGGGCAAGCAGGTAATCGTGGAAGCCTTCCCGCTCTGGCAGGCCGCGCAGAAGCGCGCCGTCGAGGTCATGGGCCTCGAAAGCCGCCGGGTGCTCGACGACCTGCTCGCCCAGGCCGAGCGGCTGATCGTCCCCTGAGGCAGGCCCCGCTGCTCAAAGAATTCCGAGGCCGGCGCGGTGCGCCGGCCTTTTTCATTTCTGGACGGCGGTGACCAGGATCTCGACAAGGTCCTTGTCCCACAGGGTGACGCCGATGCACGCGCGCTGCGGCGGGTCGGCCCGATCGACCCATTCGTCCCAGGCGCGGTCCATCTCCGGCTTCTGGCTCATGTCCGTGATGTAGACCGTGGTGCGCAGAATGCGCGACTTGTCCGAGCCGGCGTCGGCGAGCGTAGCGTCGATCTGAGCCAGAGCGTCTTTGGCTTGCGCGTACATTCCCCCCGATTTGTCCTTGGCCGTAGCGACCGCATAGACGATGCCGTCGTGAGCGACTGCGCGGCTGCGCGTCGAGGTCGTGCCGGTATAGCGCTTTATCATGGAAGGGCTCCTCGGGGGTTGGGATGACCGGCAGTCTCGGACCTCGAAGACTTCTTGGCAAGTAACGGCCGACGCCGGGCCTTGCCCTGGCCCGCTCGGATGTGTTCCCCTCTCCCTGAGGAAACAACAAAGGGAGGGCGCGCACGTGAAGTTATCCGGCGCATCCTATGACGAGCTGTACGGCAGCTTCCGCTGGGAGCTCCCTGCTCGCTTCAATATCGCCGCGGCGATCTGCGACCGCCACGCGGCTGCGATGCCCGACGCGCCGGCCCTGATCCACGAGACCAGCGACGGCAGCGTGAACATCTGGACCTTCGCGCGCATCAAGGAAGCGGCCGACCGCCTCGCGAACGCACTGGCCGGGCTCGGCGTCGGTCGTCGCGCGGTCATTGCGACCCACCTCTCGCAATGTCCCGAAAACCTGATCACGCACATCGCCGCCCACAAGCTCGGCGCAATCGCGATGCCGCTCTTTGCACTCTTCGGACCCGATGCAGTCCGCTTCCGCCTGGAAGATAGCGGCGCGGCAGTGCTGATCACGGCCGCCGACAACATGGAGCGCGTCGCCGCCGGCCTGACCGACATTCCGACACTCAACCACATCATCTCGATCGACGGTCCCGGCCCGCTCGGCGCCAAGGGTTTCTGGGAACTCGCGGCGGCCGCCTCGTCGAGCGCCGTCAGTGCGGACACCTCGGCTGATGATCCCGCCTACCTGATGTACACGTCCGGCACGACCGGCAA
>CAUJKI010000421.1 GCA_963205015.1 Pseudomonadota bacterium | reverse complement strand
TCCCCTAGCTCTGCCCCTACGGCGACTTGTCTTGAGCCGCCCGCGCTCCACGTGTAGGAGAGCAGCAATCGAGAACCTCCCAGGCTGGCCATGACGCTGGACGACATTCGCGCCGACTTCGCTCTCCTCGACGACTGGGAGGACAGATACCGCTATGTCATCGAACTTGGCCGCACGCTACCCGCTTTCGATGAGGCGCGGCGTACGCCCGAGAACAAGGTGCGCGGCTGCGTCAGTCAGGTCTGGCTCGCGACGCGCTGGCCGGCAGGCCCCGGCGGCGCGCCGGTGCTCGATATGCAGGGTGACAGCGACGCGCACATCGTGCGCGGCCTCGTCGCGATCCTGATGGCGCTCTACGCCGGCCGAACGGCCGAAGAGGTACTCGGCACCGACGCCCGCGGTGTGTTCGCCGAGCTCGGTCTTTCGGATCATCTGACGGCGCAGCGCTCGAACGGTCTCAACTCGATGGTCGAGCGCCTCCGCGCCGATGCTCAGGCCGCGCTGGCGACGCAGGGCGGGTAGTCGCGTCGCGACGTCCTACCCCAACGCCCGATCGAGATCGGCGATGAGATCTGCCGGATCTTCGAGACCAACGGAGAGACGCAGAAGATCCGCCGGACAGGGCGTGCCGGCGCCTTCGACGCTTGCCCGATGCTCGACGAGGCTTTCGACGCCGCCGAGCGACGTCGCCCGCTTCCACAGCGCCACGCGCGAAGCAACCGCGATGGCTGCTGCCTCACCACCGGCAACACGGATCGAAAGCATGCCGCTGAACCCGCCGCGCATCTGCTTCGCCGCAACGTTGTGGCCCGGCCCCGGCAATCCTGGATAGAGCACCTCGACGACGCGCCTGTCGGCCGCAAAGTGCCGCGCAACGGTCATGGCCGCCGCCGACTGATGCGCGACGCGCACGTGCAGCGTCCGCATACCACGCAGCAGGAGCGAGGCCTCGAAGGGCGACAACACGGCGCCGAGCCCCGAGCGCAAGCTCTTCGCCCGATCGAAAAGAGCATCCTCACGCGCAAAGAGCAGGGCGCCTGCGACGATGTCCGAATGGCCGTTGAGATACTTGGTGGCCGAATGCATCACGATGTCGGCGCCAAGGCTGATCGGCTGCGTCAGCACCGGGGTCGCAACAGTGGAGTCCACGCCAAGCAGCGCGCCGGCCTGATGCACAGCGTCAGCGGCGGCTGCGATATCGCTCACGCCCCACATGGGATTGGCGGGCGTCTCGATCCACACCATGCGCGTGCGGCCCAGCTGGATAGCCGCGCGGATCGCATCCGGATCGGTGGCATCCACGAACGTCGCCTCGATGCCAAGGGTGGGTGCGGTGTTCGCAAGCCAGCCCTTGAGCGCCCAATACATGACCTCGGGCGCGACAACGTGCGCCGGCCGCTCGAGTGCGAGAAAAGCCGTAGTCGCCGCCGCCATGCCCGAACCCATGAGCAGGCACGCGGCCGCCCCTTCGAGCGCCTGCAATACGCCCTCGGCCTGGCGCACGTTCGGATTGTCGGGCCGCGCGTAGATGTACCCACGACGGTAGGCGTTGTCGGGATCGCGCTCGAAGGTCGAGGCTATCTGGATCGGCGGCACGATCGCACCGGTCACGGGATCGACATGCCCGCCGGCCTGGGCGGCGATCGTGCTCGGCTGCCAACCGGCAGCGCTCATGGGGGGCTCATGGGGAGGCTTGCTCAAGGCGCCGCTCCTTTATCGTCAGCGCGGCTTGGTGAGAATACGCAGCGTCTTGAAGGAACCCGTGTCGGCGAAACCGCGCGCTGCCTTCAACCCGTCGATGACCGCGAGCGTCGCCTTGTAACCATCGGAACCCGTGTAGAAATGCATCTCACCGCCGGGCCTCAGTGCGTCCGCGAGCACAAGCGTCATTTCGAGATCCGTCAGCGCGCCATAGGCGTCGTTCTTCTCGGTGCGGAACTCGCACGCATGGAAGTTCGTGACGTAGTCGAGCTCGGGCAGAAGGCGCGGATCGAGCTGGTAGATGTCGCCGAAGTAGGCCTTGTACGTGGCACCGAGCCTGGGCTTCTCGATGAGCAGCTTGATGTAGGCGTCGTACTCGCCGGGCGACGCCGTGATGCCGAGCACGGCGTTGTTGGAGCCGTTCTCCGCCGTCCTGAGCCCAAGAATATGATGGCTGCCCGTACCGAAGTGGAAGATCGAGGCGCCCTTGATGCCTTTCTCTTCAAGATACTCAGCGAAATACACGTCGCAGGGGCACAGGCGCTCGTCGAGCCCCCAGCTTGCATCCCAGAAATTCAGCATTCCAGGCACTCCAATGTTCAGGCAGGCTTGCGTGCAATAGCGATCAGCTCGTCGAGCGTAAAGCCGATCTTCTCGCCATCGAAGGTCGGCTTGAGGAAAGCAGCGAATGCACCCTTCGCGCCCGTCAGCATGGCCCGCAGCTCCTCGACCGTCGCCTCCGGCACCTTCATGGTCTTGCACCAGGTGGCGAAGTCCATGGTCTTCGGCGCGTGCTCCGTATGCACAAGCGCCAGACCTGCCGCGGCAATGTCGCGCGTCCATTCGGCAGTGGTCAGCGCGCGGCCGTGCGAGGGATCGCGCTTCTTCTCAAAGGCATTGTAGGCGCCCGCCGCCGCCGCCAGTTCCGCCGGCGGGAAGCCGGCCGTCGTCGCTTCGTCCGGCGAGACGTTGTCGACCAGCGCGAACGTGCCGCCCGGCTTCAAAACGCGCTTGCTCTCGCGAATGAAGGCCGGAATGTCCGGGAAGTGATGCGGTGCGATGCGGCACGTCACAAGATCGAAGCGCGCATCGGGAAAAGGTAGCCGCTCGGCGTCGGCTGCCGCCGTCGTCATGTTGGCGTAGCCCTTGGACGCTGCGAGCTTGGCGGCTTCGCCGAGCATCTCGGGCGTGAGGTCGCTTGCGATCACCTCGCGCACGTGCGGCGCAAAGGCCAATGCCGTATGCCCAGCGCCAGTGGCGACATCGAGCGCGGCCCAGTCGGTCCCCGGCTTCACCAGCTCGACGAGGCGGGCGAGGCTCGCGCCCTTGGCGTGCACGGCCGATGTCGCATAGGCCGCGGCATTGGCGCCAAACTGCTGCTGGACGAGGGTCTTCGGCGCGACCTCGGACTTACTGGCGGGCTTGCTGGCGGTCATGGGGATTCCTTCCGGCACGAGCGCGCGGACTATACGCCGGCCGTGGTGTCCGGCAAGAGGCGCGATTGTGGCTGACAGGCCAACGGGCCGCTAGCGGCGCGGGACCTCCGGGCAACCTGCGCCGGGAGGACGACCCATGATCTGAACGGAATAGAACTGCGGCGTCGGGCCGGGAGCGCGCGCGACGCCGACG
>CAUJKI010000420.1 GCA_963205015.1 Pseudomonadota bacterium | reverse complement strand
TACCTGAATCGGGGGCCTGCTGGCGCGGCCGATCTCAGCGCAGGCGGCTCATGTCCACCTGGAAGACCACAGGAAAGAACGTCGACCACGCAAGCCAGCGCTTCGAGCCGGCCTCGCTCACAGTCCAGAGGTGTCCTTTGGCATCGAAGCCGATGTCCTCAGTGCCCGCCGGCATGGCATAGCGGGCGAGAACCGCGCCCGATTGTACATCGAGTTTCACCAACTCGCCGAAGCTGCCACTGCTGCGCGTGATCCAGAGCTGCCCTTTTGCGTCGAAGGCCGCGCCCTGCGCACGCTGCGGCACAACCAGGGAGGCATCCGCGTCCTGCTCATTGATCCGATCCTTCAACTTTGCAAGCGGAAAGCGGTAGATGCGCGGCTCGCCGAAGGTCTCATAGGTGCCGAGCCACAGCGCATCGCCGGTGCCGGCGGCAAATGAGCCTTTGACCTGCCCCGCGAGCTTGATGTGCCGCACGACCTTGCCGATCGCGGCGCTCGCTGGAGCGTCGAGCCGTACTTCGAAGATATCCCGCGTGTCGGCCACCCACAGATGGTGAGGCGCGCCCGTGGCGACACCGCCTGCATGTCCGCACTGCGCCGGAAGATCGAGAACGCCCATCACCTTCCCGCTTTGAGTGTCCAGCCGATAGAGACGGCAGGGCCCTCTGCCGGCGTTCTCGACGCTCTTGTAGGCCGCGACGTAGACCGAGTCGTCGAGCACCGTCAGGCCCTGCGGCACGAAACTCTCGTCGAGGCCAGGCATCCAGATGCGGCGGAGAATAGCCTCTTCGTTGGGAAGCGGCCCCGCCGGCAGCACGCCGGGCTTCTTGTCGGTGTAGGTGGGCGGCGTTCCGAGCAGATCCTCGGCGGACGATGGCGATGTCATGAGGGTCACCGCGAGCGAAAAACAGGCCAGGCAGCGAAACATGGTGCCTCCCTTCATGCACTGCGCCTCAGCGCAGCTTGAGGGTTGCGAGACCGATCAGCGCCAGCACGACCGAGATGATCCAGAAGCGCACCACGACGGTCGACTCCTGCCAACCCTTCTGCTCGAAGTGGTGGTGCAAAGGCGCCATTCGGAAGACGCGCCGGCCGGTCAGCTTGAAGGACGCGACTTGGATGAAAACCGAGAGCGTCTCGAGCACGAAAAGACCGCCGACGATGGCGAGCACGATCTCATGCTTGGTTGCGATCGCGATGGCGCCGAGCGCGCCGCCGAGCGCGAGAGAGCCCGTATCGCCCATGAAGATCATCGCGGGCGGCGCGTTGAACCACAGAAAGCCGAGGCCTGCTCCGACAAGCGCCCCGCAGATGACGGCAAGCTCGCCGACGCCCGCGACGTAGTGGATCTGCAGGTACTGCGAGAACCGCACGTTGCCGACGAGGTAGGCGATGAGCCCGAAGGTCGCCGCCGCGATCATCACCGGTACGATGGCCAGGCCGTCGAGGCCGTCCGTCAGATTGACCGCATTGCCGGCCCCGGCAATGACCAGCATTCCGAGCAGAACAAAGAGAAGGCCGAGCGGAATGATGACGTTCTTGAAGAACGGCACCGTCAAAGCATCGGCAAAGCCCGGCACGCCGAGCCGCATTACGGCATAGGTCGCAACGCCGGCGATCGCGAACTCGAGTCCGAGACGGCCCTTGCCGCCGAAGCCGCTGGTCGTCTGCTTAGTGACCTTGAGATAGTCGTCATAGAAGCCGATGGCGCCGAAGCTGAGCGTCACGCCAAGCACGATCCAGACATACGGGTTCGACCAATTGGCCCAGAGCAACGTCGAGACGGTTATGCCCGCCAGGATCATAAGCCCGCCCATGGTCGGCGTGCCCTTCTTCGAGAAGTGGCTCTTCGGACCATCCTCGCGGATGGGCTGGCCCTTGCCCTGCTTGATGCGCAGAAGATCGATGATGGCCGGCCCGAACAGGAACACGAACAACAGCGCCGTCATGATCGCGCCGCCCGTGCGGAACGTGATGTAGCGAAACACGTTCAACGGACTGAACTGGTCGCTGAACGTGACGAGCTCGTAGAGCATTCCGGCCCCCTGTTCCCTGCTCGCAGAAGAACCCGCGCGATGCGCGCCGCGCGCCGCCTCGTCCTGCCCGCGGTGTGCCCTTAGCACTTCCAGGGGCAAAAATTGAGATGCTTTCTGCGAATGCTCTGTCGCAGCGCGCGAAGAGAGCATTCGCACCCCAGCGCAGAAAATTACGGCTTTAGAACAATACGTTGTCCGACAGCAGCCCATCAGGCCTGCAGCTGCGGGCCTGCTTGCCGCCACGCGACTGTCCACTGCCGGACGCGCATTCGCGCAGAGCCGGCGCCATCGTACCGCGCTTGCACCTACCGTCTGAACGCGCGACCTTGATAGGCGGCCCCAGCATGCCGCGGGGTGGAAAATCGGGCGGGGGCTCATGAGCACCTACGATCTCATTCTCAAAGGGGGGCGCGTGATCGACCCCTCGCAGAAACTCGATCGCGTGACGGACGTCGCCTTTGCAGGGGGCAAGGTTGCGGCGATCGGCAACGATCTCAAAGGCGGCGCCGGCACTGAGGTGCGGGACGTCAAGGGCACGATCGTTTCGCCCGGCCTGATCGACATGCATACGCACGTCTACTGGGGCGGCACCTCGCTCGGCATCGACGCGGAGGAATTCTGCCGCACGTCGGGCGTGACAACGGCGATCGACACAGGCAGCGCAGGGCCTGGCAACTTCGCCGGCTTCCGCAAGCACGTGATCGAGCCCTCCACGGTGCGCATTCTTGCCTATCTGCACGTTTCCTTCGCCGGCATCTTCGGCTTCTCAAAGAACATCATGGTCGGCGAGAGCGAGAACATGCGCCTCATGGCGCCGCGCGATGCCGCCGAGGTGGCTGATGCGAACCGCGACGCGATCATCGGTATCAAGGTCCGTGTCGGCGCGCACGCGTCGGGCGAACAGGGCGCAGCGCCGCTCAACATCGCGCTGCAGGTGGCCGAGGAAGTGGGCATGCCACTCATGTGCCACATCGACCATCCACCTCCCTCCTACGAGGAAGTGCTCGATATGCTGCGGCCGGGCGACGTACTCACCCACGCTTTCCGACCGTTCCCCAACGCCCCCTGCACCTCGCAGGGCAAGGTCAAGCCGGCCGTGCTCGAAGCACGCGCTCGCGGCGTGAAGTTCGACATCGGCCACGGCAAAGGGTCGTTCGCCTTCAAGACGGCGCGGGCCATGCTCGCGAATGGCTTTTATCCCGACACCATCTCTTCTGACGTGCACGCACTCTGCATCGATGGTCCGGCCTATGATCAGGTCACGACCATGTCGAAGTTCCTCTGCCTCGGCGTGCCGCTCAATGACGTGATCGCACAGTCGACGATCAATGCCGCGCACGCGCTCAAGCGGCCGGAGCTCGGCAGCCTCAAGCCCGGCTCCGTCGGCGACGCCACGCTCCTGACCGTCAAGGAAGGCCGCTTCGAGTATGAGGACGTGACGGGCGAGAAGATGATCGGCGACCGCCGCATACTCTCCGAAGGTGCGGTCGTCGGCGGGCGCTGGTTCCATCCGAAGCGCTCACAGAAATTCGCCAAGCTGAAGTCCGCTTAAGGGAGGACCGTCATGACACCCGAAGAGAAGCTCAAATCCCTCGGCCTCGCGCTACCTAAAGTGCCGACGCCGGTCGCCAACTACGTGCCCTTCAAGGTCGACGGGCGTACGATCTATCTTTCCGGCCAGGGACCGCGGCGGCCGGACGGCTCGCTCATCACGGGGCGTGTGGGCGAGGATATCTCGATCGAAAAGGGCTACGAGTGCGCGCGCCTCATCGGCCTCGGACTGCTGGCGGCGGCAAGGCTCGCGGCCGGTGACCTCGGCAAGGTGGAGGTGCTCAAGGTGCTCGGCATGGTCAATGCCGTGCCGGGCTTCGGCGACCAGCCGAAGGTGATCAACGGCTGCTCCGATCTCTTCGTCGAGGTGCTCGGCGAGCGCGGCCGTCACGCCCGCTCGGCTGTCGGCATGGGCTCGCTGCCGTCCAACATGCCGGTCGAGATCGAGGCGATCATGCGGATCGTGGATTGAGGCGGCGGGCGATGTTCCGCCCTACCGCATCAGTGCGACGCTCTTGACCTGCGCGAAGACGGGCGTGCCGGGCGCAAGCGCCAGGGCCGTCTGCGACTTCCGCGTAATCCGCGCTGCGATGCGCGCGCCGGAGCCGTCCGCGCCGAGCGCCGCGATGATGTTGATCTGGGCCTCGCTGGACGCCCCATCGAGCGAGACGATGCGTGCTGGGAGACAATTGAGGATCGTCGTGTCGGTCGCAGCCGTGAGCGTGAAGCTCACGTCGCTCGCAGCGATCCTGAGGCGCCGCTCGGTGCCGGGGGCACCCTGCCGACCGGGCACGATCAGCGTCCCGCCCGAAACCGAGAAGTGTGTGAGCGCGAAATCCTCATCTACATGCGTGACACGGCCTTCGAGCATCACGGCAGCATCGGGCGCCGCGACCAGTGGCAGGCTCGGATCGGTCTGCAATGTCATGAGCGGTCCCGATGCGATCACGCGCCCCTTGTCGAGCAGCACCATCGTATCCGCGAGCCGCGCCACCTCGCCGATATCGTGACTGACATAGACGATCGGCACCGCCAGGTTCTCATGCAGACGCTCGAAATAGGGAAGGATCTCATCCTTGGTCATGCGATCGAGGGCCGCGAGCGGCTCGTCCATGAGCAGGATACGCGGGCGCGCGAGCAACGCCCGCCCGACGGCGACGCGCTGGCGCTCACCGCCGGACAGCGCCACGGGCGAGCGCTCGAGGAGATAGCCGATGCCGAGCAACTCGACGATCCCGTCGAAGTCGATCGGTCCGGAGGCCGGCGCGTCTCCCGCCCGACGCGCGCCGTAGAGCAGGTTCTGGCGCACGGAAAGATGCTGGAAGAGGCTCGCCTCCTGGAAGACATAACCGAGCGGGCGCTGATGCGTCCTGACGAAGAGGCCCTTCGCGCTGTCCTGCCAGACCTCATCGCCGACGATGAAATGGCCGGGAAGATGCTGCAGGCCCGCCATGCAGCGCAGCATCGTCGTCTTGCCACAGCCTGAAGGACCGAACAGCGCCGTGATGCCGCGCATCGGCATCTTGAAGGCCACATCGAGCGAGAAGCTGCCGAGCGTCCCTGCAAAGGCCGTCGAGATTTCCGAGTTGCCGGCAGTCATCGGCCTTGCTGCCCATAGCGCCGGCCGAGCATCATGGTCGCGAGAATGACGCCGAACGAGAAGATGACCATGCCGCCTGCGAGAATGTGCGCCTCGGTCCAGTGCTGCGTCTCGACGAAATCATAGATCGCGACAGAGAGTACCTTCGTCTGGCCCGGAATGTTGCCGCCGATCATAAGGATGACGCCGAACTCGCCGATCGTGTGCGCGAAGCCGAGGATGGCGCCGGTAAGAAAGCCCGGTCGCGCGAGCGGCACCGCAACCGACCAGAAGGCATCCCACGGCGACGCCCTCAGCGTTGCGGCGACCTCGAGCGGCCGGTCGCCGAACGCCTCGAAGGCATTGCGGATGGGCTGCACAACAAAGGGCATCGAATAGAGCACCGAGCCGATCACGAGGCCGGTGAACGTAAAGGCGAGCGTGCGCGCGCCGTAAAGCCCGGCGATCCATCCACCGGGACCATAGGGGCCGAGCAGCAGAAGCAGGTAGAACCCGAGCACAGTGGGAGGGAGCACGAGTGGCATGGCAACGACTGTCGCCACGGCCTCCTTCCAGCACGCCTTCGAACGCGCGAGCCACCACGCGACGGGCGTTCCAACGAGCAGCAACAGAACGGTCGTGATAAGGGCGAGCTCGATCGTCAGCCGGATCGGCGACCAGAGCTGCGCAAGATCGAGCTCACCCACACCTCACCCGCCACTCATTTCGCAAAGCCGTAGCCGTACTTCTCGATGATCTTACGTGCCTCGGGCCCCTTGAGGAAGGCAAGGAAAGCCTTCGCCGCTTCGTTATTGGCGCCAGTCTTCAGAAGCACGGCATCCTGAGCGATCTCGTTGTGGAGATTGGCCGGCACGACCCAGCGCGAGCCGCCGGGCTTCAACGCCACCTGTGAGTACGCCACGAACCCGACCTCGGCATTGCCTGTATCGACGAACTGGAAGGTCTGCGCGATGTTGTTGCCCTCGACGATCTTGCTCTTGAGAGCGTCGTATACGCCGAGCTTCTGCATCGTCTCGACAGCAGCCGTGCCATAAGGCGCCGTCTTGGGATTGGCGATCGCCAGCTTCTCGAACTTGCCGTCCTTGAGCGTCTGTTCGCCGAGCGTCAGGCCGCCTGTCTTGCTGAAGAGCACGAGCTTGCCTGTCGCGTAGGTGTACGAGGTGCCGACGATACCATGGCCCTCCTTGATAGCCTTGGCGGGCGTCGTATCGTCGGCAGCGAGAAAGACCTCGAACGGCGCTCCCTGCGTGATCTGATTGTAGAAGCCGCCCGTCGGACCGAAGCTGAAGACCGGCGTGTGGCCCGTTGCCTTCTCGAACAGCGCGCCGATTTCCTTGACCGGCTCGGTGAAGTTGGCGGCGACGGCAACCTTGACCTCCGCCGCATGGACGGCCGCGGACATGGACGCGATGATCATGGCCGAGGCCACGACAGCCACCGACCGCTTCAGCCATGAGAGATGCTTGCGCATGGTTCCGCTCCTGCTCCGAGCTATACTGCCCAATATAGCGCTCTTAGAAGCCAGCCCTGCGCGTGGCAAGCGATATTTCCATTTGGATATGTTGCGAGGTGCAGCCCAACAGGGAGGCCGACGCTAGCGGCCTGCGGTTGAAGGACTACTTCGAAGCAACCTTGGCCGCGGGAAGCAGCCGCCGCTCGAGGTCGGCGATCTGCTTGCCGAAGGATTTGAGGGCTTGGCTCTCGATGGCGCGGTAGTGCCCGACGAGGGCGTGGCCAAACGACGTCAGGCGCGCGTGCCCCCCGCCGACGCCGCCATGCTGCGTCTCGAGAACGGGCTCGCTGAACATGCGGTTCACCTCGTCGGCAAGCAGCCACGCGCGCCGATATGACATCTTCATTTCGCGCGCCGCGCGGCTGATCGAGCCGTGCTCGCCGATCAGCTCAAGAAGGCGGATCTTCCCATGGCCGACCTGGCGGCCGCCGTCGAAATCAATGCGTATGGTAAGGCGCGTCATCTCACGTTCCGGCTGGGTGTGCTGCTGGCGAGCGCAATGCCTGGCTACCGGATCATCCATAGCACAGGGAGCGGTGGAGCGTGCACGTGATATGTCCGTGGCGACCGCTCCTGATCCCTGCGCGGCCATCACGGGAAGACTCTCCGGCACGCTCGGGGCCGATAGCTATATTTGAGCGGATATATTGCACGATACGCTCACGGCGCCTCGATCCGCATGACCTCGGCGATATTGGCGACGACCTCGTCGATCTCGGCTTCCGTCGTCGCACGGCCGAGACTGAAGCGGATCGCACCCATGCCGACCTCGGGCGCGACCTGCATGGCGCGCAGCACGGGCGACAGCTCGACCTCGCCGCTATGGCACGCCGAGCCTGTCGAGGCCGCGACGCTGTCGAGCGCGGCGAGCAGGTCTGCACCGACTTTTCCGACGAAGGAGATGTTGGCCGTGTTGGGCAGGCGCGCCTCTGGATGGCCGTTGAGCACGATGCGATCGCCGAAGTGCACCTGCAGCAGCGTCCAGAGCCGATCGCGCAGAACCCTGACGCGCTGCACGGGCGCGAGAT
>CAUJKI010000419.1 GCA_963205015.1 Pseudomonadota bacterium | reverse complement strand
GTACTCGCGATCCTGCGCATTGTAGAGATAGGAGGACTGGAGCACGGCCAGCGCCTCCGGCTTGCGATCGAGCGCCTTCAGGCTGCGGGCATAGTTGAGTGCGGCCTTTGCGCTGCGCGGCTGTTTTGCGTGCTCCTTGCCCCAGTGCTCGGCCGCCTTCTCGGTATCAGAGCGTGGAGGCTCGGCGCCGGCGACCTTGGGGGTTCCCGGCACATCGGGCTCGCTCATGAGAAGCCCGCTCGTCTGCGAGCAAGCGCCGAGCGACAGCGCCAGGCCAGCAACAATCGCCGCTCGCACGACGGACGCGCGCGGCCGTAACGAGAACCCGTACGTCATCGAAATTCATGCTCCCTGCCCTAGCCCGCGCCTTGACCCAGTCGCAGACCGCCCTGGGCGCGATATTTCGGCACAGCCGTCAATAAACATTTAAAGGTTAGAGAGCACAACTTTAGGTTTAATAACCCGGTGGTCGCACGTATCGGGGACGTGCTATCGGCACCCTGATAAATCTTGTCCGATCAAGGGTCTAGATGCGCCAGCCGGAGTGGATCGCGGCAATGCCGCCAGTCAGGTTGCGGACGCTGACATTGGCAAAGCCTGCCGCCCGCACGAGCTCCGCGAACGCTCGCTGATTCGGAAAGTTGCGAATGCTCTCGACGAGGTAGCGGTACGGCTCGGCAGCCCCCGCGGCGAGCGCGCCGAGGCGCGGGATGACCTCGAACGAATGGAAATCATAGAGCTTATCGAGGATCGGCACGTCGACATGCGAGAACTCGAGGCACAGGAAATGCCCACCCGGCTTGAGCACCCGGTAGGCCTCCGCCAGCGCCCGGTCGATATGCGTCACATTGCGAATGCCAAACGCAATCGTATAAGCGTCGAACGATCGGTCAGCGAAGGGAAGGGCCTCGGCATTTCCGAGCACGGTGCCGACGCGCTCCGCCACCCCCGCCTCGGCGATCTTCCGCTTACCGACGGCCAGCATCTCGGGGCTGATGTCACATACGACCGCGCTGACTCCAACCCCACCGGCCGCCACGGCCTTGAGTGCGATGTCCGCCGTGCCGCCAGCCACATCGATGAGTCGAAAAGGCGTCGCGCCCCGCGGCGGGTTGAGCCGGACGATCAGGTCGTCCTTCCAGAGCCGGTGCAGGCCCCCGGACATGAGGTCGTTCATGAGGTCGTAGCGTTCGGCAACGCCACTAAAGACCTCGTTCACGAGTCCTTGCCGCTCGGCCTCCGCGACCTCGCGGAAGCCGAATGTGGCGGTGCCTGTAGACGTTGTATCGGAGCCGGTCATGGCCGGCACACTAGCGCTGCGGGGCGGGCCGGGATAGCCGCTAAACGGCCGCGGCCCGCGCGCCGCCGGTTCCGCTTCAGGTCTCCCGCGGCCCCTGCATAAGCTTGAGCGCGCTCTCGATGCGGCGCCAGTCGGAGGCTCCGGCCATGTCGCCGGATTGCTCGCATGCCTTGGCTTTCCTCGTCGCCTCGACGACGGCCCGCGCGCCATGGGCCTCCAGGAGCATACGCGCCTGAGTCTGGATCTCGGTTGCCTGCATCAGCGTTTCTCCTTTCCTCTCTTTCACGGTGCTGCCCCTCGGGCGGTAATCCCCCGGGCGGCGGGTTCGTTCCATCGCGTGCTCTCTGTGGCCTCGCGCGAGCCTGCGCCGTCGGCTAGAACAGCGGTCCCGCCGACGATCAGGAGTGCCGCCGAATGAAGCTCACCGTGGCCCAGGGTATGGTGGAAGCCGCTGTCGCTCACGCCCGCAGCAGGAAGATGAGCCCGCTTGCCATTGTCGTGCTCGATGCGCGTGGCGTGCTGAAGATCGGCATTGCCGAGGACGGCACGAGCCTGAAGCGCGCCGAGATCGCGACGGGCAAGGCGCACGGCGCACTCGCCATGGGCCTCGGCTCGCGAACGCTCTATACGCGCGTGCAGAACCAGCCTTATTTTATGGCTGCGGTAACGCACGTCGTCGGCGGCTCGCTCATACCCGTGCCCGGCGGTGTTCTCGTTCGCACCAAAGAGGGCGAGCTCATCGGCGCGATCGGCATTTCCGGTGACACCTCCGACAACGACGAGGAAGCTGCGCTTGCCGGCATCGCGGCCGTGGACCTCGTCGGCGATCCCGGAAGCTGAGACGACCATGCCCGAGCTGCCTGAAGTGGAGACGATCCGGCGCGGCCTCGAGCCTGTGCTCGTCGGCGCACGTATCGAGCGCGTCGAGCAGCGCCGTGCGGACCTGCGCTTTCCCTTCCCGGAAAACTTCGGCAAGCGGCTCACGGGGCGCAAAGTCGTCATGCTCGCCCGGCGTGCCAAGTATCTCCTCGCCCACCTCGACGACGGCACCGTACTCATCATTCATCTCGGCATGAGCGGGCGCATCAGCATCACTGGGCAAGGCCAACTCGGCGAATTCACGCACAACCAGGGCAACCGCGATATCCATGACCATGTCGTGCTGCGCCTCGAGAGCGGCACCGAGATCATCTATAATGACCCGCGCCGCTTTGGCATGATGGACCTGACGACAGGCACCTCACTCGCCGCACATCCACTCCTGGCGAATATCGGCATCGAGCCGCTCGGCCCTGATCTCACACCCGAGTATCTCGCCCGCCACGCCGCCGGTCGGCGCACCAACCTCAAGAGCTTCCTGCTCGACCAGCGGATCATCGCCGGGCTCGGAAATATCTATGTCTGCGAGGCTCTCTTCCGCGCGCGCCTCAATCCCTCCCGCGCCGCAGCCTGCCTCGCGACCTCGACAGGCAAGCCCAATGCGCGCACCAGTGCGCTCATTCCCCACATCAAGGACGTCCTCAACGAGGCCATCCAGGCCGGGGGCTCGACGCTCAAGGACTATGCCCAGGCCGATGGCTCCCTCGGCTATTTCCAGCACAGCTTCCATGTCTACGGACGCGAAGGTGAGCCTTGCCTGACGCCGGCCTGCCGGGGCATGGTGCGCCGCAACGTCCAGGCCGGACGCTCGACGTTCTTTTGTCCGATCTGCCAGCGCTGACGCGCCGCGAGGGACACGCTTTCAAAAGAGAGAGGTAACGCTCATGGCCTACACGAACATCATGGTCGAGACGCGCGGCGCCGTCGGCCTGATCACGCTCAATCGTCCCAACGCGCTCAACGCCCTCAACGCCGCACTCATCGCCGAGCTGTCGCAGGCCATCGACGGCTTCGAGGCCGACGACAAGATCGGCTGCATGGTCGTCACCGGCAGCGAGAAGGCGTTCGCCGCCGGCGCCGACATCAAGGAGATGCAGACGAAGTCCTACATGCAGGCCTACAAGGAGGACTTCATCGGGAGCTGGGATCGCGTCGCGCGGGCGAGAAAGCCTGTCATCGCGGCGGTTGGTGGCTACGCGCTCGGCGGCGGCTGCGAGCTCGCCATGATGTGCGACTTCATCATCGCGGCCGACACGGCGAAGTTCGGCCAGCCGGAGATCAACCTCGGCGTCATGCCGGGCGCGGGCGGCACGCAGCGCCTCGCGCGCTTCGTCGGCAAGGCCAAGGCCATGGACATGTGCCTCACCGGCCGCATGATGGATGCGGACGAGGCCAACAAATGCGGCCTCGTGAGCCGCGTGGTCCCCGCCGACAAGCTCCTCGAGGAAGCGCTCAAGGTCGCCGACGTCATCGCCGGCAAATCGACCGTAATCGCCATGATGACCAAGGAGTCGGTCAACCGGGCCTTCGAAACCACGCTCAGCGAAGGCATCCGCTTCGAGCGTCGCGTCTTCCACGCCATGTTCGCAACGGAGGACCAGAAGGAGGGCATGACCGCTTTCGTCGAAAAGCGTAAACCGACCTTCAAGAACGCTTGAGCCGCATTCCACCCTGGAATCCCACGCTTTTTGCGTGCTGCACTGCGGGATTTCCAGGCAGGCCGCCGTTCAATCCTGCAAAAGGCACTTGCAAGCCCCGCTCAGGCTCGCTATCTTGTGATCGCTCATGATCATCTCAACTCTGAGAGTGGGCCCGCAGGGTCCGCTCTTTTTGTTTTTGTAGGTCGATCTGGCATTATCGGAAATCGTCATCGGGCACGGATGGAGCGCTTGAGCGGTCCGGCTGAAGAAGCACGTTTTGTTGTCGAGATCGGAGTCGCTGCGCGCGTTGCAGACCTCATCGAGCCCGTTCTCGAAAGCATGGGCTATCGCCTCGTGCTTGTTCGTCTGATGGGCGGCAGCGACGCCGTACTCGAGATTATGGCCGAGCGCACGGACGGCACGATGACGGTCGAGGATTGCGAAGCCGTTTCCCATGCCGTTTCGCCGCTGCTCGACGTTCACGATCCCGTCGATGGCGCCTACCGGCTGCAGATTTCATCGCCCGGCATCGACCGCCCGCTGGTCCGCCCCGCAGATTTCGAGCGCTGGGCCGGCTACGAGGCGAAGATCGAGCTCAAGGAAGCCGTCTCCGGCAGGAAACGCTTCCGCGGGCCGCTCGAGGGCTTTGCCGACGGCGAAGTGCGCATCGAGGTCGAAGTGCCGGAAGCGGGCACCCAGGTTATCGGGCTGCCGCTCGCCCTCATCGGCTCGGCGAAGCTCGTGCTGACGGACGAACTGGTGCGCGATGCGCTCCGCCGCGCCAAGGGAAGCGATACGACGGCCGCACGGCCCGAAAGGCCGGCGCGCAAGGAAGCAAGAAAAGTTTCGAAACGAGTTGACGTCACAAAAGTGAAGTGAGGGTGCCAAAGCATGGCTCAGGCAGGCATCAGTGCGAACAGGCTGGAGCTTCTCCAGATCGCGGACGCGCTCGCACGTGAGAAGACAATCGACCGCAAGATCGTCATCCAGGCGATGGAAGAGGCATTGCAGAAGGGCGCCAAAGCCCGCTACGGCGCCGAGAACGACATTCGTTGCGAGATCGACCCGCGCACCGGCGAAACGCATCTGACGCGCGTGATGACGGTGGTCGACGAAGTCGAGAACGAGTCCCAGCAGATCACCGTTGCCGACGCCAGGCGGCGCAAGCCCGACGCTGCGGTCGGCGACCTGCTCATCGACAAGCTGCCGCCGCTAGAGTTCGGCCGCGTTGCGGCACAGAATGCCAAGCAGGTCATCGTGCAGAAGGTGCGCGAGGCCGAGCGCGAGCGCCAGCACAACGAGTACAAGGACCGCATCGGCGAGATCGTCAACGGCACGGTGAAGCGTGTCGAGTACGGCAACGTCATCGTCGATCTCGGCCGCGCGGAAGGTATCGTCCGCCGCGACGAGATGATCCCGCGCGAGAATGTACGTCTCGGCGACCGCATCCGCGCCTACATCTACGATGTGCGCCGCGAGCAGCGGGGCCCGCAGATCTTCCTATCGCGTACGCGGCCGGAGTTCATGGCAAAGCTGTTCGCGATGGAAGTGCCCGAGATCTACGACGGCATCGTGCGCATCATGGCGGTCGCCCGCGACCCCGGCTCGCGCGCCAAGATCGCCGTCATCTCGCGCGACAAGTCGATCGATCCCGTCGGCGCATGCGTCGGCATGCGCGGCCAGCGCGTGCAGGCGGTCGTCGCCGAGCTGCAGGGCGAGAAGGTCGACATCATCCAGTATCCGGAGAACAACGACGCCGCGACGCTGGTCGTCAACGCGCTGGCCCCGGCCGAAGTCTCGAAGGTCGTGCTCGACGAGGATTCGAACCGCATCGAGGTCGTGGTCGCCGAAAGCCAGCTCTCGCTCGCCATCGGCCGGCGTGGCCAGAACGTGCGCCTCGCGTCCCAGCTCACTGGTTGGGACATCGACATCCTGACGGACCAGGAAGAAAGCGAGCGCCGCCAGAAGGAATTCACCGAGCGCTCTCAGATGTTCATGGAGACGCTCGACGTCGACGAGGTCATTGCGCAGCTTCTCGCGACCGAGGGATTTGCCTCGGCGGAAGAAGTCGCATTTGTCGATCCCTCGGAGATTGCCCATATTGAGGGCTTCGACGAGGATACGGCGACCGAGATTCAGACGCGCGCACGCGAGTACCTCGCCCGCATCGAGGCCGAGCGTGACGCACGCCGCGTCGAGCTTGGCGTCTCCGACGATCTCGCGAAGATCGAAGGCGTGACGACGGCGATGATGGTCGCGTTCGGCGAAGCCGGCATCAAGACCATCGAGGATCTTGCCGATTGCGCGACCGACGATCTCGTCGGCTGGACGGAGCGCAAGAAGGACAAGGACTCGGAAGCGATCAAGCACAAGGGCTCGCTCGACGGCTTCGAGATCGGCCGCAAGGAGGCCGAGGCCATGATCCTCGCGGCCCGCGTCGAGGCGGGCTGGATCAAGGCCGAGGACATCGCGCCGGCGGAGGAGCCGGCCGCGGAAGAGACCGCACCGGAGACTGCCGAAGCCGGGGCTGCTGCCCCTGCCAAAGCGTGATCCGGGAAATGAGCACGGAGCGAACAGACCGGGTATGGGCGCCGACGCGGCACCAGAGCATGACATGGACGCAGGCCCTGCCGACAAGGCAGCGGCCGAGCGGACGTGCGCGCTCACGCGCCGGCCGCTGACGCCCGAGGAAGGTCTGCGCTTCGCCGCCGCACCCGACGGCACTGTCGTTCCAGATATCGGGCGCCGCCTCCCGGGCCGCGGCGTCTGGCTTACCAACAGCCGGGCCGTGGTCGCCGAGGCCGCCCGCAAGGGGGCCTTCCAGCGAAGCCTGAAGCGCCCGGTCGCAGTGTCGGAGAGCCTTCCCGACCTCGTCGAGCAGCTGCTTTTGAAGCGCGTGGTCGAGGCACTGAGCCTCGCCAACAAGGCAGGGCTCGTCACGACCGGATTTACCAAGGTCGAGATCGCCGTTCAGCGGGGGGGCTGCGCCTTTCTGTTGCATGCTAGCGATGCGGCCGGGGACGGGGTTGCCAAGCTCGATCGCAAGTTCGCGGCGAGCCTGGCGGATTCGGGGGCTGGCAGGGCGGAGGATGGCTCCGGAGAGCCGGGAGAGCATCGTGCGGAGCGTTTGAAGCAACAGGTCCTGGATTGCCTGACATCGGCCGAATTGAGCTTGGCCATGGGGCGTTCGAATGTGGTACACGCTGCACTAGCACGTGGCGGTGCAGCCACCAGGTTTTCTCACGAGGCTGAGCGGTTGAGGCGTTATCGTGCGCCTGCTTCGGCTCATCCCGTGAATGAGCCGGGTTCAAGGGCGAGATCGGAACAGGCATGAGTGAGACCAAGGAAACCCCGGACAAGGCCCCCGCGACCGGTGCACGCAAGCCGCTGAGCTTGAAGCGCACGGAAGCATCCGGGCACGTCCAACAGAGCTTCAGCCATGGCCGCAAGAACGTGGTCGTGGTCGAGCGCAAGAAGCGCCGGACGATCACGGGACCCGGCCAGGAGGATGAGCCGCGCGCCCGCACCGGTGGTGCCGCTCCGCCCGCCGGCGCGCGCCTCGGCGATCTCTCCGCGGGCGAGCTCGACGCGCGGCGCAAGGCGCTCGAGCAGGCCGCCGCCGACGAGAAAGTCCGTGCCGAGGAAGAAGCCAAGCGCCGTGTCGAGGAACAGCGCCTCGAAGCAGAGCGTGCTGCCGAACGTGCTCGCCAGGCAGCAGTTGCTGCCGAAGCCGCGAAGAACGCGCCCGTCGGCGAAGCTCCGCCTCCCGCTCCGACACAGGCGCCGGCTCCGCAGGTCGCGCGCACGCCTCAATCCACGCCCGCCGCGCCACGGCCGGCGACGACAGGCGCGCCCGCTTCGGCGGCCCCGCAAGCGCGCGAGGGTGCCACGCCCGAGCCTCGACGCACGACGGAGACGACCGTCGTCAAGCGTCGCCCCATCGCCGACGAGACGCCGGACGATGACGATCGCAAGAAAAAGGGCGGCAATCTCAAAGGTGCGCCACGCGCACCCGTCAAGGTCGCCGACGATCGTCGCGAGCGCGGCAAGCTCACGGTCGACAAGCTCCTCAACGACGAGCAGCGCGAGCGCTCGCTTGCTTCTCTGCGCCGCAAGCGCGAGCGTGACGCGCGCCGTGCCTCCGGCATCCAGATTTCACGCGACAAGATCGTGCGCGAGGTGACGATCCCCGAGGTCATCACCATCCAGGAACTTGCCAACCGCATGTCGGAGAAGTCGGTCGACGTGATCCGCTTCCTGATGAAGCAGGGGGCGATGCACCAGATCAACGACGCCATCGATGCCGACACGGCCGAGCTGATCGTGCAGGACTTCGGGCACACGCCGAAGCGCGTTTCCGAAGCCGACGTCGAGGAAGGCTTCGCTGGCGGCGAGGACACGGATGCAAACCTGCAGCCGCGCGCGCCCGTCGTCACGATCATGGGCCATGTCGATCATGGCAAGACGTCGCTGCTCGACGCCATCCGCCATGCAAACGTCGCCAGCGGCGAAGCGGGCGGCATTACCCAGCACATCGGCGCCTATCAGGTCACGACGGCGAAGGGGCAGAAAATCACCTTCATCGACACGCCAGGCCACGCCGCGTTCACGGCCATGCGCGCCCGCGGCGCGAAGGTGACGGATATCGTCGTGCTCGTGGTTGCGGCTGACGACGGCGTGATGCCGCAGACCATCGAGGCGATCAATCACGCCAAGGCGGCCGGCGTCCCGATCATCGTTGCCATCAACAAGATCGACAAACCGCAGGCCGATCCGAGCCGCGTGCGCAACGAGCTTCTGCAGCACGAGATCGTCGTCGAGAGCATGTCGGGCGAAACGCTTGAGGTCGAGGTCTCGGCACTCAAGCGCACCAACCTCGACAAGCTGCTCGATTCCATCGCGCTGCAGGCCGAGCTGCTCGATCTCAAGGCCAATCCCGACCGCCTCGCCGACGGCTTCGTTATCGAGGCCAAGCTGGAGCGTGGCCGTGGACCGGTCGGCACGCTGCTCGTTCAGCGCGGCACGATCAGAGTAGGCGACATCATCGTCGCCGGCGCCTCATGGGGCCGCGTTCGCGCGCTCATCGACGATACGGGGCATAACGTCGAGAGCGCCGGGCCATCCGTGCCTGTGGAGGTTCTGGGCTTCGACAATGCCCCCGAGGCCGGCGACCAGTTCGCTGTCGTCGAGAATGAAGCCCGCGCCCGCGAGATCACGGACTACCGCATCCGCAAGCGCCGCGAGACGCTCGGCACGGCCGGAACGCCCCGCACGCTCGAGCAAATGATGCAGAGCCTCAAGGAGACCGGCAAGAAGGAGTTCCCGCTGGTCGTGAAGGGCGATGTGCAGGGCTCGGTCGAGGCGATCATGGGAGCGCTCGCCAAGCTCGGCAACGAGGAGGTCATGGCCCGCATCGTCCATTCGGGCGTCGGCGGCATTACCGAGTCCGACATCAACCTCGCCAACGCCTCGAAGGCGGTCATTCTCGGCTTCAACGTGCGTGCCAATACGCAGGCGAAGCTGTCGGCCGACCAGCAGGGCGTCGAGATCCGCTACTACTCGATCATCTACGACCTCGTCGACGAGGTGAAGGCGGCCATGTCGGGCCTCCTCGCGCCGACGAAGAAGGAGGTGTTCCTCGGCTACGCCACGATCAAGCAGGTCTTCAATATCTCGAAGCAGGGCAAGGTCGCGGGCTGTCTCGTCACGGAAGGCAAGGTCGAGCGCGGTGCCAAGGTGCGTCTGCTGCGCGACAAGACCGTCATCCACGAAGGTACGCTCGCGATCCTCAAGCGCTTCAAGGACGACGTACGAGAGGTGCCGGCGGGCCAGGAATGTGGCATGGCCTTCGCCAATTATCAGGATATCCGCGAGGACGACGAGATCGAGTGCTTCCAGGTGGAGACGATCGCGCGCACCCTCTGATTGCCGGAACGTTTCTGAGGCGGACGTGCGATGCGCGTCCGCCTTCTGCATCCGGCAGCATTGCTGAATGGAAATTTCGAGGAGCTGGCGACGGTCCGAACCCGGTGCCAGGGATTGAAAAATGTCACGACAGAAATCGAGCGCGGGGCGCGGTCCGGCCGGCAATGCGGCCCGCGGGCCCTCGCAGCGTCAGCTCCGGGTCGGCGAGCTCGTGCGCCATCGCCTCGCCGAGCTTCTGGCGCGCGGCGATATCCATGACGATGTGCTGGCGGCCGCGGTCGTCACGATCCCCGAAGTGCGCATGTCGCCCGACCTCAAGCTGGCAACGGTCTACGTCATGCCGCTCGGCGGGAACGACGTCGCGCCCGTGCTCGCTGCGCTGAAGCGCAATCAGAAATTCATCCGCAGCGAGATCGCCCGGGCCGTGAACCTCAAGTTCGCGCCGGAGATCCGTTTTCGCGAGGACGAAAGTTTCGAGGAAGCGACGCGCATCGACCGTCTGCTGGACAGCGACAGAGTGAAACGAGACGTGAAGGGGGAAGAATAAGGTGAGCCGCCGCAAGAAGGGCAATCCGATCAACGGCTGGGTCGTGCTCGACAAGCCCGTCGGCATGACATCGACGCAGGCCGTCGGCAAGGTGCGCTGGCTTTTCCAGGCGCAGAAGGCCGGGCACGCGGGCACGCTCGACCCTCTGGCGACCGGCATCCTCCCGATCGCGCTCGGCGAGGCGACCAAGACCGTGCCCTATGCCGTCGATGGCCAGAAAGCCTACCGCTTCACCGTGCGCTGGGGTGCAGAGACCGATACCGACGACGCCGAGGGCCAGGTCGTCGAGCGGAGCGACATGCGCCCGACCCGCGCCGCGATCGAGGAGCTGCTCCCGAGTTTCATCGGCGAGATCCTCCAGACGCCGCCGGCCTTCTCCGCGATCAAGATCGACGGCCAGCGCGCCTACGACCTCGCGCGCCAGGGCGAAGCCGTGAAGCTCGAGGCGCGCCCCGTGCAGATCGACAGGCTCGAACTGGTCGAGATGCCGGATCGCGATACATCCGTTTTCGAGGCCGAGTGCGGCCGTGGCACCTACGTCCGCGCCATTGCCCGCGATATCGGCCGCACGCTCGGCTGTCTCGGCCATGTGACGGCGCTTCGGCGTACGCGCGTCGGCCCCTTTGAGGAAGCCCAGTCCGTCACCATCACCGAGCTGGAGGCTGCCGCCGGACTCGACGACGGCGGCGCCGAGATCAAGTCGCTCCTGCGCCCGGTCGAGAGCGCACTCGCCGACCTGCTCGAGGTCAACGTTTCGCAGTCGGATGCGGCACGCCTCGCGCGTGGCCAGCCCGTGCTGCTCCGGGGGCGCGATGCGCCCGTGATGAGCGGGGAGGCCTTCGCCCTCTCGAAGGGCACGCTGATTGCGCTCTGCGAGATCGAACGGGGCGAGCTGCGCCCCCTTCGCGTCTTCAATCAGGCCTGAAGCGGGTCCGAACCACGGCCCCAAAAAGCATGAGACGCGGAGACCCTGGGCTCCGCGCCTCAAATCAACACGCCGGGGAAGATGGTTTCTCCAGGGTGTCCTGACCGTGCGCCGGAGGGCGTGAACTCCCTCTGAATGCGATATTCATCGGAAGTTCATTGGGGGGAATGCGCCCCTTTGGCAGGCGAACAAGCACCGCCAAGTATTTGTTTGGGCACCCGTCTTCTCCGCCGGACGCCTTTCCGTCAGAATGGCGCTCCTGATGCACGGGGGCGCGCGACGGAAAAGTTCCATTCCCGCGTTTAGACAATTAGGACCGGTCCCGGCGGGGCCGGTCTGTTAGTGCGTGCAATGATGAGCGCAGGCAGGTCGAACACATGGCAGCCCGGTTCAAGTACCTTTTTACTCTGGCGCTGCCCTTGGCGGTGGCTGCAGGCGGCGTCGCCTGGATGATGGGCCTCGGCGGCCTCGGCGGCTCGGGAGACGGCGGCATCACCTACGACACCGCCGAGATCAACCGCGGCCAAATCCGCCGGCTGGTGACGACGTCAGGCCCCGTCCGGGCCGTCGTCACGGTCAGCGTCGGTTCGCAGCTTTCCGGCAGGATCGAGACGCTGTCCGCGGATTTCAACAGCGAGGTCAAGGAAGGCGACCTGCTCGCCCGGCTCGAGGATAAGACATTTGCCGCCCGCGTGGCCCAGGCCCGCGCCGACCTCGTAGCGGCACAGGCCGGGCTCACCAATCAGCAGGCCGCGCGCGCCAAGGCCGAAGCCGTGCTCAGGAATGCCAAGCGGCTTCTCGAGCGGCAGGAAACGCTCGCTAGCAAAGGTGTCGCATCCACTGCGACGCTCGATGCAGCGATCCGGGACGTGGACGTGGCGACGGCCGATATCGCCGTCATCGATGCTCAGATCGAGAATGCGAAGGCGACGATCGCCCAGCGCGAGGCCGCGCTCAGGGTTGCCGAGCTCGACCTGGAGCGGACCCAGATCCTGTCGCCCATCGACGGCACCGTTATCTCGCGGACGATCGACGTCGGCCAGACCGTAGCCGCGAGCCTCCAGGCCCCCGAGCTGTTCAAGATCGCGCAGGACCTGCGCCGCATCCAGATCGAGGCCCAGGTGAACGAGGCCGACGTCGGCGCAATCCGGACCGGCAACCCGGTCGAGTTCACGGTCGATGCCTATCCCGACGAGCGTTTTCGCGGTCGGGTCACGCAGGTGCGCCTCGCCGCCCTCGAGCTGCAGAGCGTGGTTACCTACACCGTCATCATCGAAGCGGCGAACGACGACCGCCGCCTGTTCCCCGGCATGACGGCGAACGTGCAGATCGAGACGGCCCGGCGCAACGATGTCCTGCGCATCTCCAATGATGCGCTCCGCTTCCGTCCGCGCGATCAGGCCGTTGCCCCGCCGCAGTCCGGCAGCGCCCAGGCTGCCGAGCGCAGCGAGCGTCTCACCGACCAGATGAGGATCGCGCTCAAGCTCACCGACGAGCAGACTGCGATCGTGCAGGAAGCCACGCGCAGGGCCGCGGCTGTGCGCGCCGAGCGCCAGAAGGCGCGCGAGGCACAGAGCGAAGCCGGCGGCAACAACGGTGCCGGCGGCGGTGAAGGTGGTGGCCCGGCAGAGACGAAATCCGGCGAACGGCGTGGCGGGAATGGTGCTGGTGGCGGCGACGGCGCTGCGCGCAACCGGTTCATGGAGCGCCTGGAAGCGGCACTCGAGCCGACGCTCAGCGCCGAGCAGAAGCCACTGCTCGAGAGCTGGCGCAAGGCCCGTCAGTCGGGCCGCTCGGCGACCGTGTGGGTGCTCGGCCCCGACCGGCAGCCGGCGCAGCAACAGATCCGCCTCGGCATCGGCGACGAGCAGTTTGCCGAGCTGATCGGCGGCGGTCTCAAGCAGGGCGATCGCGTCATTACCCGCCAGCGCTTCGCCGCAAAGAAATAGTGTGTGTCTCTCCATCGCCCGGGCATCACGCCATGGATCTCTCGAGCCGAACTGACGAGATGGGTGCCGCGAGAAGCGCTCCTGGCCTCGATGCGAGGCCGCTGATCGAGGCGCGCGGCATCTCGAAGATCTACACTGTCGGCGAGCAGACGGTGCGCGCGCTGGATGAGGTGACGCTCAGCATCCGCCTCGGCGAGTTCGTCGCGATCATGGGGCCATCCGGCTCCGGCAAGTCCACCATGATGAACCTCATCGGCGCCCTCGATGTGCCGACCAGGGGGGCCATGGAGCTCGATGGGCGCAACATTGCGATGCTCAGCTCCGACGCACTCGCCGACCTGCGCAACCGCACCATCGGTTTCGTCTTCCAGCAATTCAACCTGTTGCCGCGGACGAACGCGCTGCGCCAAGTCATGCTGCCCCTGCTCTACGCCCATCCACGCCCTGCGGATGCTGACGCTTTGGCCCGCCATCGCCTCGAGCAGGTCGGGCTCAAGGACCGCATGGATCACTATCCGAGCCAGCTCTCGGGCGGCCAGCAGCAGCGCGTCGCCATCGCCCGCGCGCTCGTCAACAACCCCAAGCTGCTGCTCGCCGACGAGCCGACCGGCGCCCTCGACAGCAAGACCTCGGAAGAGATCATGGCGCTCTTCTGCAAGCTCAACAGCGAAGGCATCACGGTCGTCGTCGTCACGCATGAGCCCGATGTTGCGGAGTATGCCAAGCGCCGCGTGCTCTTCCGCGACGGCCGCATCGTCGAGGACATCGCCCAGCCCGGCTTCCTGGGGAGGGCTGCGGAATGAACGTATTCGACAGCCTCGGGATCGCGCTGACGGCACTGCGCGCCAACATGCTGCGCTCGATCCTCACGACGCTCGGCATCATCATCGGCGTCGCCTCCGTGATCGTCATGGTCGCGGTCGGCACGGGCGCGCGCAGTGAGGTCGATCGCCAGATCGCCTCGCTCGGCTCGAATATGCTGGTCGTGTTTCCCGGATCGACGCGGGTCGGCGGCCGCGCCGGCGGTGCTGGTACGCGTCTGCCGCTTTCCGAACGCGACATGCAGGCCTTGCGCGAGAAGATCCCGGGCGTCGTCGCGATCTCCGGATTGCTCCAGGGCAACGGCGCCATCGTCTACGGCAATGCCAACTGGACGACCTCGTTGATGGGTATCCACGACCAGTTCAACGAGGTTCGCGATTGGGCGGTGATCGAGGGCCGCGGCTTCACCCCGAACGAGACGCGCACCGCAGCCCGTGTCGCACTCGTCGGCAAGACGGTGATCGACAAGGTGTTCAATGGCGCCGATCCCATCGGCGCTACCATTCGGGTGCTGAATGTGCCCTTCCAGGTGGTCGGCGTGCTCGACAGCAAGGGCCAGAACTCATTCGGCCGGGATCAGGACGACGTCGTCATGATTCCGATGTCCGCCGCGCGCGGCCGCATTGTCGGGCGCAGCAAACTGGTGAACGACAACGTCGGCAACATCCACGTCAAGTTCGACGCCGCGACGGATCTGGCCGAAGCCCAGGCGCAGATGGAGACGCTGCTCCGCCAGCGCCGCAGCATCAAGGCCGGGACCGAGGACGACTTCAACGTGCGCAATCTTTCGGAGTTCATGCGCGCACGCACGTCCGCACTCACGACCATGGGTTGGCTGCTCGCCGCAACGAGCGCCATCTCGCTGATCGTCGGCGGCATCGGCATCATGAACATCATGCTCGTCTCGGTGACGGAGCGCACGCGCGAGATCGGCCTGCGCATGGCCGTCGGCGGGCGGCGGCGCGATATCCTGATGCAGTTCCTGGTGGAAGCCGTGGCCCTCTGCCTGCTCGGCGGCCTCATCGGCGTCACGATCGGCGTCGCCACGGCAGCGGTCGTTGCGCTTTCGGCGCAATGGCCGATCCTGATCGCGCCCAACGCCATCCTGATGGCGCTCGGCGCCGCGGCGCTAACCGGCGTCGTTTTTGGATTCTTCCCCGCGCGGCGTGCGGCGCACCTCAACCCGATCGACGCACTGCGCACCGAATAGGCGCGCTCACCACAAGCCGCGACGCGTACTGAGCGCGCGAGCATCCTCGCCACGACCGGCGCCGCTGCGCTCGGTGCGCGGCGCCCAACCGCCACCGGGCTGGCCCTGCTGACCTTGCTGCCCGTCTGAATCGGGCTGCTGCTGCACGAAGCCGCCGGTCTCGTCGGTGAAGCCGATGATCGAATAGGGATCATCCGGCTCCTCGTCCGGCTTGAAGGCCTCGAGCACGCTGCGCTGATCGCCCGCCTGCACGCGCAGGCCCGTCGACGGGTTCACGCGGACGAGCTTGATGCCGGGCGGGATGCGGAAGGGCGTCGCCGGCTTGTCGGCGAGCGCCATCTTCATGAACGAGCCGAAGACCGGCGCCGCGATATGGCCGCCAGTCGCCTCCTTGCCCATGGACTTCGGGATGTCGTAGCCGATGAACACGCCGACGACGAGGTCCGGCGAATAGCCGATGAACCAGGCATCCTTCGCGTCGTTGCTCGTGCCGGTCTTGCCGGCGATCGGCTTGCCGACCGAACGCAGCGTCGTCGCCGTACCGCGCTGCACGACGCCTTCCAGCATCGAGGTGATCTGATAAGCCGTGTGAGGGTCGATGATCTGCCTGCGGTCGTCGGCCAGCTCGGGCTCAGACTGGCCAGTCCAACTTTCCTGCTGGCAGCTCGGGCAGGAGCGGTCGTCATGCCGCCAGACGGCGCGTCCCCAGCGGTCCTGGATGCGGTCGATGAAAGTCGGGCGGACCTGGCGGCCGCCATTGGCGAGCATCGCATAGCCGGCGGTCATCTTGAGCAGCGTCGTCTCCCCGGCACCGAGCGCCATGGAGAGCACCGGCATCAGATCATCATAGATACCGAAGCGGCGCGAATACTCGGTGACGAGCGGCATGCCCATGTCCTGCGCGAGACGGACGGTCATGAGGTTGCGCGAATGCTCGATGCCGACCCTGAGCGTCGTCGGCCCATAGAACTGGCCGCTGTAGTTCTTCGGCCGCCAGACATCGAGGCCGGCACCCTGCTCGATGGTGATCGGCGCATCGAGAATGACGCTCGTCGGCTTGTAGCCGTTGTCGAGCGCGGCGGTGTAGACGAACGGCTTGAACGACGAGCCGGGCTGGCGGCGTGCCTGCGCGGCGCGGTCGAACTGGCTCAGCGCGAACGAGAAGCCGCCGACGCTCGCCAGCACGCGGCCGGTGTGCGGATCCATGACGACGACGCCGCCGCCGACCTCGGGGATCTGCATCAGTGACCACACGCCCTGCAGGTCCTCAGGATTCTTGGGCGCGACATAGATGACGTCGCCGGCGTTCAGCACATCGCCGGCACCGGGCGGCTTGCCGGGTTTCTTGTTGGCCCAGCGGATCTCTTCGTAAGGCACTTCCACCGCCTGCCGCTCAGGCGCAAGGCTGCCGTCCTGACGGCGCGCGGGCCGGAGCCCGACCACGGCCTTCTCACGCTCCACCTTGAGCACGACGCCGAGCCGCCACGGATGGATATCGTTCGGCACGTCGGCAATGGCACCGAGCGGCACGCCCCAGTCGCCGGCGACAGCGATCTTGTCGACGGGTCCGCGCCATCCGGTCTTGCGGTCGAACGAGACGAGCCCCTCGACCAGGGCGCGTCGTGCAAGATCCTGGAGACGCGGCGTGAGCGTGGTGCGAACGGAGAGGCCACCGCTGTAGAGCTTCTGCTCGCCGAATTGCGCGATGAGCGTGCGGCGCACCTCCTCGGCAAAGTAGTCGGCAGCGCGGATCTGGGTGCCGAAGTTGCGGACATTGACCTCGAGCGGTTTTGCCTGCGCCGCGGTCGCCTCGGCGTCGGTGATGTAGCCGTTCTCAGCCATCAGAGCGAGAATGGCATTGCGCCTCGCAACGGCCTCCTTGGCCTTGCGGAAGGGGTGATAGTTGTTCGGGCCCTTGGGTAGCGCCGCGAGATAGGCCATCACCTCGAGCGAGAGGTCCCTCAGTTCCTTGTTGAAATAGGTCAGCGCCGCCGCCGCCACGCCGAACGTGTTCATCCCGAGATAGATCTCGTTGAGATAGAGCTCGAGAATCTTTTCCTTGGAGAACGATCGCTCGATACGGATGGCGAGGATCGCCTCCTTGAGCTTACGATCGGCCGTGCGCTCGCTCGACAGCAGCATGTTCTTGGCGACCTGCTGCGTAATCGTGGACGCGCCCTCCGCGCGCCGCCGGCCGCCCTGGGCCAGATTGGCGGCATACCGGAAACCGGCGCGCGCCATGCCCATGAAATCCAGGCCGCTATGCTCGAAGAAGCGTTTGTCCTCGGCCGAGAGATAGGCGCCGATGAGCAGCTTGGGGACGGTATTGATCGGCACGAAAATGCGTCTGTCCTGCGCATACTCGGCGATCAGCGAGCCGTCGTGGGCGTGGATTCGAGTGGTGATCGGCGGCTCGTAGTTGGCAAGGCTCGCATGGCTCGGCAGGTCGGACGAGGCCTTCCAAAGGAAGTAGCCGCCAACCGCGGAGCCCGCGATGAACAGGACGACACCCGACGCGAACGCGAACCCGAGGAGGCTCAGCAGGAAACTGCGGCGCTTGCGCTTCGGCTTGCGCTCCACGGGCGGCAATATAGGGGGTGGTCTCATAAACTCGATCGATCCGGTCGTGCACGGATGGGTCTGTCTAGCCCCCGGCGTCCGGAGAAGCAAGCACGCCTCCCGGTTTCATCCCGAGGTTACAATCGATTGTGTCATTAGCGGGTCACAGCGCCGTGAATGTCGGCAGTCTTTCGCCAGCGAGCCGATACGACGTGTTCGC
>CAUJKI010000418.1 GCA_963205015.1 Pseudomonadota bacterium | reverse complement strand
CCTGCTGCCCAGCAACGAGAAGGGCGCGCCGCTCAAGGCCGCGGCCGACAAGATTGGCGTCAGGACCGTCGGCAGTGCCGCGGAGCTGGCGCAGGCGAGCGACATCATCCTGAGCCTCGTGACGACGGACCAGAGCCTCGTCGCGGCCGGGCAGATGGCGCCGCATATCGTCAAGGGAACGCTGTTTCTCGACTGCAATTCGACCTCGCCCGGCATGAAGCGTGATGTCGCCAAGGCGATCTCGGCAGCCGGCGGCCGCTCGGTCGAGGCGGCGGTGATGGATCTCGTGCCGCGCTGGCAGCACAAGGTGCCGATGTTGCTCGCGGGCAAGGATGCCGAGGAGCTGATCGGCAAGCTCGCGCCCTACGGCGTCGTCATGGAAGCTGTAGGCCCGGATGTCGGCGCGGCTTCGACCATCAAGATGTGCCGCAGCGTCTTCATGAAGGGTCTCGATGCCATCCTGATGGAGTGCATGGTTGCGGCGGAGACGTCGGGCGTGACCGACCGGATCGAGTCATCGCTGCAAGTGACCATTCCCGAGATCGACTGGCCGACCTTTATCGGCAAGAAGCTCGGCGGCGCCGCCCAGCACTCGGGCCGGCGCGCGGGCGAGATGCGCGAGGTCGCTGTGACATTGCGTGAGCTCGGCCTCGATCCGACCATGGCCGAGGCGACGGCTCAGCGCCTGCAGTGGTGCGCCGATCTCGGCATGAAGGAGCGTGCCGCGGCGACGCGCATTCCCTCGTCGATCACCGAGTTCGTCGATGACGTCCGCGCCGGACTTGCGGCTGAGAGCGCGCCGAAAGCCGCCGAATAGCGGATGCTGCGGATCACCGAGCTGCGGCTATCGCTCGACCATTCGGAGGACGCACTTCGGACGGCAGTGGCGACGCGGCTCGGGGTCGCGTCGGCCGATCTGCTGGGCTTCAGCGTGTTTCGTCGTGCCTGGGACGCGCGCAAGAAATCCGCGATCAAACTCGTCTACACGATCGACGCCGATGTGCGTGACGAGACGGCTGTGCGCGCCCGGCTCAAAGACGATCGCCACGTCAATCCTACGCCCGATACGACCTACAAGTTCGTCGCGCGTGCACGGGAGCGTATGGAGAAGCGTCCGATCGTGATCGGCACGGGTCCGTGCGGTTTCATGTGTGCGCTTGTGCTGGCGCAGATGGGCTTCCGCCCGATCATCCTGGAGCGCGGCAGGAGCGTGCGTCAGCGCACGAAGGACACCTGGGACTTGTGGCGCCGCGGTGTGCTCGATCCCGATTCCAATGCGCAGTTCGGCGAGGGTGGCGCGGGCACGTTTTCCGACGGCAAGCTGCACAGCGGCATCAGCGATCCGCGCCATCATGGCCGCAAGGTCCTCACCGAGTTCGTCAAGGCCGGTGCGCCGGAGGAAATCCTCACCGTCGCGAAGCCGCACATCGGCACGTTTCGCCTCGTGACCATCGTCGAGAACGTGCGCGCCGAGATCGAGGCGCTTGGCGGCGAGTACCGCTTTGGCACCAAGGTTACCGATCTCGCTCTCGCCGACGAGGGCAACGGCAACCGTCGCGTGCGTGGCGTCGTGCTCGAGGACGGCAGTGCGATCGAAGCCGATCACGTGGTGCTCGCTGTCGGCCACAGCGCCCGCGATACGTTCGAGATGCTGCACGCGCGCGGCGTGACGATCATCCCGAAGCCCTTTTCCATCGGCGTCCGCATCGAGCATCCGCAGTCGCTGATTGACCGATGTATGTTCGGCCCTTCGGCGGGTAATCCGATCCTCGGCGCGGCCGACTATCACATCGTGCATCACGCCGCGAACGGCCGCTCCGTCTACAGCTTCTGCATGTGTCCCGGCGGCACGGTTGTCGCGGCGACATCCGAACCCGGCTGTGTCGTCACGAACGGCATGAGCCAGTACTCGCGCGCCGAGCGCAATGCCAATGCCGGCATCGTCGTCGGTATCACGCCGGACGAGGACTATCCGGGCGGTCCGCTCGCCGGCATCGCCTTCCAGCGCCAGTGGGAGAGAAAAGCCTTCGCCATGGGCGGCGGCACCTATGCTGCGCCAGCGCAGCGCGTCGGCGACTTCCTTGCAGGCCGCGCCTCGACGACGCTCGGCGATGTCGTGGCCAGCTACAAGCCGGGCGTCGTGCCGGCCGATCTCACCCAGTGTCTCCCCGAGTATGCCGCCGTAGCCATCCGCGAGGCCTTGAAGGCCTTCGACAGGCGCATTCCAGGATTTTCTATGGCCGATGCCGTCATGACCGGCGTCGAGACGCGCACGTCATCGCCGATCCGCATTCCACGCGGCGAGGACTATCAGAGCCTCAACACGCGTGGGCTTTACCCCGCAGGCGAGGGTGCCGGGTATGCCGGCGGCATTCTTTCCGCGGGCGTCGATGGCATCCGCGTCGCGGAAGCGCTCGCGCTCAGTTTCGCCGTCAATTCTGCCAGGGATTGAAGGCCGGCTCGGTTGTTGTCTTCCATGAAGGTAGTTCCGGACCAGCCTTCGCCGCCGGCTTCGGGACTGTCTTCTGCGGTGCCGCCTTGGGCGTTGCACGAGGTTCGGGCCGCGGCATGGATCGCAAGCCGAGGCAGCTCACGAAGTAGTCCGAATTCGCCATGCGCGCGCGCAAGCGCGAAGCGAGAATCGCCGTGACGCGTCCGGGTTCTCCTGCATCGCGCGCGATTGGGTTCGGGAGCGAAGCTGCAAGCAGCGTGGCCTCGTGCGCCGTCAGGCGAGAGGCGGGCTTGTCGAAATGGTAGTATGCAGCAGCCTCGGCGCCGAAGATGCCCGGTCCCCATTCGGCGATGTTGAGGTAGACCTCGAGAATGCGCCGCTTGGACCAGAACGCATCGATGGTCAGTGCGACGGGGATCTCGATCGCCTTGCGGACGTAGCTGCGCGAGGACCACAGGAAGAGATTTTTGGCCGTCTGCATGGTGATCGTGCTGCCGCCGCGTGACTCGTTCATGGCCTCGTAGAGGGCTACCCAATCCACGCCCTGATGCGAGCAGAAGCGGGCGTCCTCCGACGTGACGACGGCGCGTTGGAGGTAGGATGAGATGCGCGTCAGCGGCACGGGCGCATAGATCACGGGCTGGCCCGTGAGGTGGTTCGTGATCATCAGCGCCGAGCGTGGCGGGTCGATCCAGCGGTAGGCCACGATCAAAGCCACCACCAGCACGGCATATCCGGCGGCAAGGCCGATGAGAATGAATAACGCGCGCCGAAGCCGGCTTGGCCATGCCGAACGCGGTCGTGCCGGCGCCGTCACCACGCGCGGAGAGGACGGCGGGACGAGAATTGGCGGCGGGATTTCAGCCGGAAGAACGGGGGCAGGCGCCGTCTCCTCTGGGGGCGGTGCCGCGAGAATGGAGGGCGCGGCCGCGGCGGCCCCAACTGCCGCCGCCACGGGAACGCTCGGTGCAGCTGTTGCGGGGGCATCCACCGGGTCGAGTGGCGGCGCAGGGAACTCGACTTGCGGCTCGGTCTCGACCGCAGGTTCGGCTGTCGGCGCGAGCGTAGTTTCGGTGGCGGGCGGCGGTGAGGATGGCACCTCGATCTGTGCCTGACCTGGATCCGACGCCCTCGACTCAACCAGGGCCTCCAATACCGGGCCGATCATCGGCGCGACCGACAACTCAATCTGGGGCTCCGCGTGGGCCTGCTGTTCCGGTTCAGGTGTGGGTTCGAGTGCCTGCCCGGTCGTACGATCTGTCACCGGCTCGGGCGCCGGGATCTCCGACATCGCACTCGGAGGCGCACCGGGGGACTCCAAAGCGGGCTCGAACGCGATTGTAGGTGCCGGCGCGAGCACAGTCTCCACAGTCGGTTCATCAAGCGGCGCCGCCTCGACTGCCTCCGCAGTCTGAGCGCTGTCCGGCGTCATGGCTTCGCCTGAGAGCTCGGCTGCAGCTTCCATTATCGGCAATGCCACCGGTTCGATCGACGGCTCGGCGGGAGGCGGGGCCACCGGTTCCGGCGCCCATTCGATGGGCGGCCCGGCGCTGATCTCCTCCTCAGGCGCGGGTATGACAGCCTCGGCTTCAGCGGAGACGGTCGCCGGCGGCGATATCTGTTCAGATGCGGGCTGTGGCACCGGCGCCGTCGGCGGCCCCGTGCGGGGGATGACGTCGGGCGGCTCATCGCCCGGTCCGGTAACGGGGTCTCTGAAGTCGCTCATGGCTCGATTTTAGCTTATGGAACGCCCGTGACGCGCCGGAAATAGCATCATAAGAATGGCGCCGGAGCGGCGCACGCGCTCCGCGGCCGCATGGTTCACAGGATCGAGAGATCGGGAACGCAGAATGGTATTCGAGGAACGGCTGGGCGGGATCGCGGCGCTTGTGGAAAGTCGCCTCGCTGAGCTGTTGACCGGCGACGGGCTCGGCACGACGCCGCCCGTGCTGGCGGCTGCCATGCGCCATGCCGTGCTGGGCGGCGGCAAGCGTTTCCGGCCATTCCTGGTCATCGAGGGCGCGCGCGTGCTTGGCCTCCCTGATGCGGGGGCAGTGGATGTAGCCGCCGCCGTCGAGTGCCTGCACTGCTATTCGCTGGTGCATGACGACCTCCCGGCCATGGACAACGACGAGCTGCGCCGCGGCCGGCCGACCGTCTGGAAGGCCTTCGACGAGGCGACCGGGATCCTCGCGGGCGATGGTCTGCTGACCTTCGCTTTCGAGCTGCTGGCACGCCCGGCGACCCACGCCGATGCGGCCGTGCGCGCGTCCCTGGTGCTTGGCCTTGCCGAGGCGAGCGGGCGCGCGGGCATGGTCGGCGGGCAGGTGCTCGATCTGACCTCCGAAAAGGGTCCTCAGTCTGGCCTTCACACGCTTTCGGGCGTGACCGCGATCCAGCGCATGAAGACCGGGGCTCTGATCCGTTTTTCCGCGGAAGCCGGCGCCATTCTGGCCGGCGTCGCGCCGGAGCAACGTCGCGCGCTCCGCGCCTATGGCGAGGCCCTTGGCGCCGCCTTCCAGATTGCCGACGATCTCCTCGATGCCGAGGGCGATGCGCACGTGACCGGCAAGGCCGTCGGCAAAGACGCGGCAGCGGGTAAGGCGACGTTCGTCACCGTGCTCGGCGTCGAGGGTGCCCGGGCGCGACTCGCCGAGCTGAATGCGGAGGCCCGCGTCGCGCTGACACCGTTCGGCGCCGCGGCAGGCCATTTGGCCGCGGCCGTCGACTTCGTCAGCAACCGGCGCGGCTGAGGGTGGCCATTCGACGGCATCCGGTGCCATAGTGGACCCATCGGTCTCGGTAGATGGACCCAGGGGAGGCAAACGACCGCATGAACTTCACCGAGCACGCCGGAAAGGCCGTTCTGCGCGCCGCCGGCATTCCGACACCCGAGGGCATTGTCGCGCGCACGCCTGAGGAAGCCGCCGATGCCGCGCGTCGCATCGGCAAATGCGTGATCAAAGCCCAGGTGCCGACCGGCAAGCGCGGCAAGGCGGGCGGCATCAAGCTCGCCGCGACGCCGGACGAAGCGGCCGGCCACGCCCGCGCGATCCTCGGCATGACGATCGGTGAACACAAGGTCGATCATGTGCTGGTCGATCCGCAGGTCAACATCGCGCGTGAGATGTATGCCGCCGTGCTCAACGATCCCGAGACGCAGGGACCGCTTCTCCTGTTCTCACCGGAAGGCGGCATGGACATCGAGGAGATTGCTGCCGAGCATCCCGATGCGCTGCTGCAGCTGCCGGTCCACATCATCAAGGGGCTTGACGAGCAGGCGCTGGCGGCGGCCATCCGCCGCTATGATCCGCCGGCCGCGAGTGCCATCACGGATATTCTCGTCAAGCTCTACGAGGCCTATCGCGCGAGTGATGCGGAGCTCATCGAGATCAACCCGCTCGTGCAGATGCGCGACGGGCATTTCGTGGCTCTAGATTGCAAGCTGACGGTCGACGACAGCGCGCTGACGCGCCAGGAGGCGCTCGCGCGCAGCGGCACGCCCGACAAGACCACTGACCTCGAAGCGCGCGCCAAGGTGCTGCACCTCAAGTACATCGAGCTCGACGGCGAAGTGGGCGTGCTCGCGAACGGTGCCGGTCTCACCATGACCACCATGGATGCGATCCGCCATTTCGGCGGCAACCCTGCGAATTTCATGGAGATCGGCGGCGACAGCTACACGAAGGCCATTCCCGCGCTCGAGATCGTGCTCGCCAATCCTAACGTGAAGGCGCTGCTCGTGAATTTCTGCGGGGCCTTCGCGCGCACGGACGTGATGGCCGAGGGTGTGGTCAATGCCTGGCTGGAGCTGAAACCAAAGATCCCGATCGTCTTCACGATCCACGGTACGGGCGAGGACGAGGCAATCGCCATGGTGCGCGAGCGGCTCGGCATCGAGCCTCATGATCTCATGGACGATGCGGTGAAGGCGGCCGTCGCCGCGGCGAAGGGGGCGCGGGCATGATCATCGGCGGCAGCGAAACCGTGCTGGTGCAAGGCATCACCGGCAAGCAGGGAACGTTCTGGTCGGAGCGCATGCGCGACTACGGCACGAAGATCATCGGCGGCGTCAATCCGCGCCGTGCCGGCGAGCGCCATCTCGATCTGCCCGTGTGGGCCTCGGCCGAGGACGCGGCGAAGGATCAGAAAATCGATGCAGCTGTGATGTTCGTGCCGCCGTTCGGCGTGAAGGATGCGGCGCTCGATATCATCGCGGCGGGCATCCGCAAGATCGTGTGCCTGACCGAGCATGTGCCCGTGCAAGATACGATGTACTTCCTCGCTGCGGCGCGCGAACGAGGTACGCAGGTGATCGGCCCGAATACGGCCGGGCTCGTGACGACCGGCGTAAGCTTCGTGGGCTTCATGCCGGCGTTCAACGCGCGTGTCTTCCGCAAGGGCGACATCGGCGTAATCTCGCGCTCGGGCTCGCTCGGTACGCTGCTCTGCCTCAATCTCGTGCAGGCAGGGCTTGGGGTCTCTTCGTTCGTCG
>CAUJKI010000417.1 GCA_963205015.1 Pseudomonadota bacterium | reverse complement strand
CGCCGCCGATGATTGCGCCGTCGCGCTGATCGTTGCTGACGCTGGTCAATGCCTCGAGCCGATGGACGGTCCAGCCGTACTCCGGAAGCGCCATGGACTCGTAGATATACGATGACCTGTCGTCCTCGTTGCTTGCGCGAACGATAGTGGCCTTGCCGCGCTGCTCCAGAATGTCCCAGGATATCGGCTTGAGGCCGTCGCCGCGATAGTAGGTCTGGGCGGGTTCGACGGGCACCGCTTGGCGCGCCACGTCCATCTGGCGGTATTTATAAACCGGGTCGCTGGCAAGAAAGACGACGCCGTTACGGTCGGTGACGATGACGTGCTCTCCGGCGTTCTCCCATGCGCTTTCAAGTCTGTCGAACTCGATACGCACGACGACCACGCCGAGAAGCGCCTCATCCCGCACGCTCTCAGCAAGAAAGTAGCGGATCCGGTCGGATTCAGGCTCGATTTCGAGATCGGAGCTTTTGCCGATCGCGAGCGCCTGCTGAAAGTAGGGAAGGTCCGAAACGTTTCGGCCAACGCGCGTGTTCGAGCTTTCCCAGTCGTCGCTTGCCAGCACGATACCGTCCGGCCGGATGAGGTAGATCGCGCGCGCGTCGGCTTCGATGCTGACCCGCTGGAGCTTTCGGTTGAGACGGTCGAGAAGCGCGAGGTCGCCAGGAGAGCGCAGGGCAGCCCGCACATCGGCATCGAGCGACAGCAGGATCGGTAAGTGGTCCTGCCTGTTGACCTCGGCGTGAACCGCTGCCGTCACGAGCTGAACGCGCTGGGTATTGATGGCCTGCAGCGAGCGCAGTCCCTGTTCCCTCCACACATGCTGGGAGACATAGGCCGACCCGCCTATGAGTACCGCGGCGCCAGTCCACAGCAGCAGTTTTCTAGCAAGTGATCTCATCGCCTGTCCGCCAGCGACCCCGGTAAGCGAGCTGTGAGAGACTCAAGTACAGCCCAGCCGGCTCCCGGTGCGTCCTGACACAACCGATAGCATAGTTGATCGCTCCGCTGAACGTGGAGCAACGGCGATCATCACTCGGCACCTTAAGGTTGCCAGCGCCATAGGGGGCATTATCCGAGGCGACCGCGTGATTCTTTGAGCGATCTGCACCCGTTCTCAGGCGCGGATCCGCGCGCCGGAGGGGTCATACATCGGCTTGGCGCTGGCGATCGCCGGTATGCGTCGTCCTGCCACCTCGATCTCGAAGCGGTGCGACAGCAGCACCTCCACGGGCTCTCCTCCGCGACAGGGTAAATATCCGAGCCCCACGGCAGCGCCGAGCGTATGGCCGTAGCCGCCTGATCGCAGGTAACCCACGATCCTGCCATCCATCAGGATCGGCTCCGTGTGATAGAGGAGTGGCCCAGGTTCCTGAAGCCTGAACTGCAGCAGGCGGTGCGCGAGGCCCGCGCGCTTGCGCTCCAGCACGGCTTCCCGCCCGATGAAGTCTCCGAACGCGCCGCGGGATTTGTCGATCTTCACCGCAAACCCAAGACCGGCTTCGAGGACGTGATCCTCGTCGGTGATGTCGTGACCGAAGTGTCGATAGGCCTTTTCCAGGCGAAGGGAATCCATGGCATGGAGGCCCGCGAGGCGCAGGCCATGAGATTCGCCAGCTTCCATGATCGTAGAGAACAGGTGACGTGCAAACTCCGTGGGCACGTAAAGCTCCCAACCGAGCTCGCCGACGTACGTGACGCGATGTGCGCGAACGAGCGCCATGCCGAGCTCGATGGTCCGCGCCGTGCCGAAAGGAAATGCAGTGTTCGAGAGATCGGCGGACGTCAGCGGCTGAAGGAGTTCGCGTGCCCGTGGCCCCATAACAGCGAGACAGGCCTCGCCACTCGTGACATCGAGCGCGACGCAGCGCGCCTCGTCGGGAATGTGGCGCCGCAACCAGGCAAGATCCCGTGTCGCGCAGGCCGCTGATGTCACGACGAGGAATGACGTCTCGCCGAGCCGCGTGACCGTCAGGTCCGCCTCGATGCCGCCCCGTGCATTGAGCCACTGCGTATAGACGATGCGGCCCGGCTCGACGGCCACGTCATTGGCGCATATGCGCTGAAGCACAGCCTCGGCATCCCGACCTTCGACGCGAAACTTCGCGAAAGCGCTCATGTCCAGCACGCCGACGGCATTGCGCACAGCATGGTGCTCGGCCGCCGAATAGTCGAACCAGTTCTGCCGCCCCCAGCTATAGCCATACTCGGGCCGCTCGCCACGCTCCCGGGCTGCCGGCGGGAGGAACCAGTGCGCGCGCTCCCAGCCGGCAGTCTCGCCGAAGCAGGCACCATGGGTGGCCAATTGCTCGAAAAAAGGTGTGTGGCGCACGCCGCGTGCCGTCGCGTACTGCCGGAAGGGAAAGTGGTCGGCATAGAGGAGCCCAAGCGTCTCAGTCACGCGCGTCTGGATGAACCGCCGCGTTGCCTGGTAGGGCATGACGCGGCGCACGTCGACGTCCCAGAGGTCGAACGGCGGGGCGCCGTCGACGATCCATTGTGCGAGCGCCATGCCGGCGCCTCCGGCCGACTGAATGCCGACGGAGTTGAATCCGCAGGCGACGTAGAAGCCAGCAAGCTGCGGCGCCTCTCCGAGCAGATAGCGATCGTCGTGCGTAAAGCTCTCCGGGCCGTTGAAAAACGTATGAATGCCGAGACGACCGACGAGCGGCATACGTGCCGTTGCCGCCTCGAGGATCGGGGCGAAGTGCTCGAGGTCCTCGGGCAACTGGTCGAAGCAGAAGTCCTCGGGAATGCCGTCCTTTGCCCATGGCTTGGCGACAGGCTCGAAGGCGCCGAGCAGGATCTTCCCGGCGTCCTCCTTGTAATAGGCGCACTCGTCGGGCACGCGCAGCACCGGCAGATCTCGCGGAACATCCGGCGAGGCCTCCGTGACAATGTAGAAGTGCTCGCAGGCCTGAAGCGGCAGCGGCACGCCGGCCATGGCACCGACCTCGCGCGCCCACATGCCGACGCAGTTGACGACGATCTCGGCTTCGACAGCGCCATGATCCGTGAGGACGCCCGTAGCGCGGCCCTTGGCCGCGGTGATGGCGGTGACTTTCACCCCTTCGATGATCTTGACGCCCCGATTGCGTGCGCCCTTCGCCATGGCGAGCGCGATGTTCGTTGGATCGCCCTGTCCGTCCTTGGGAAGGAAAACACCGCCCACGGCGCCGGTCACGTCGAGGAGGGGATGGCGGCGCGCGGCTTCTGCAGGTGAGATGGTTTCGATCTCGACGCCATAGGCGCGTGCCATCGAAGCGCCGCGACTCAGCTCTTCCATGCGCTCGGCCGTCAGCGCCAATGTGATCGAGCCGTTCTGCTTGAAGCCGGTCGCGACGCCTGTCTCGGCTTCGAGATTGCCATAGAGTTCCTGGCTGTACTTCGCGAGCCGCGTCATGTTCGCTGTGGCACGAAGCTGCGCGATGAGGCCGGCGGCATGCCAGGTCGTGCCGCAGGTAAGCTGCTTGCGTTCGAGCAGCACGACATCGCGCCAGCCGAGCTTGGCGAGATGATAGGCGACCGAGCAACCGGCCACGCCGCCCCCAATGATGACCACGCGGGCCTTGGGGGGCAGCGTCCGCCTCTCCGTATGCGCCATGCTCTATCCGGCCTTCTGTTGGTGACTTCGGTCGTCTGGTGTGCTGTCGGTGGGCTGCACTTCAGGCACTTTATGCTCGTCCAACCGAACAGCTTTCGGAAGGGCGAGGCTCGCGAGCTGCTCCTGCAGGACGCCGATGTCATCTTTGTTGGTGCCGATGACCACGAGAGCAAGAGGGGGCTGCGGCGTGGCCGCTTCAAACCAGGGCACGACCGACCGTCGGGAGCCGACACATTGGATCAGCACCAGTTGGGCCGTCGAGGCATCGATTATGAAGCCTTTGACGCGATGGATCGACGGCGCCGCCGTCGACAAAACGGCCTTCAGCTCGCCGACGCCAACAGGCTCTGGAAACGGCACCGTCGTGCTGAAGAACGGGGCAGTGCCGTCCCCGGTCAAGTCATGGATCCTCGCCGAGCTGTCCGTGCCGACGCATCCGAGAACGATCGCTGGATCGACCCTTCCCCGGATCGCGCGCAACGTGCGTGTGCTTGGTGCGGCGATCGCCAGCCAATCGAGGAGATCAGACTGCGTCGTGTCATCGATCAGATCGATTTTGTTCAGGATCAGGAGATCGGCCGCCACAAGCTGGCGGCGGACGACTTCTCCGACGAACTTGTTGTCGGCCCGCTCACGGATGGCCTCGGCGTCGGCCATGGTAACGACCGTGTCGGGGCCGAGGCCGGGCCAGTTTCTGACATGGCGCAGAATGCGCGCCGGCTCAGCTACGCCGCTCGCCTCGATGACGATGTGCTGAGGCGGACGCTCGCGGCGGAGCTGTACTTCGATGGCTGCGCCGAGATCGTCCTGGATGGCGCAGCAGGCGCAACCGTTCGCCAGTGTGATCGTGTCGTCCGCCGTGTCCAGGATGAGGGCTGCATCGATGCTGACAGATCCGAAGTCGTTGACGAGGACCGCGATGCGTACGCCGTGCGCCGCAGAAAGCAGGTGATTGATCAGCGTCGTCTTGCCGGCCCCGAGATAGCCGCTGAGGATCGTGACGGGAATATCCATGCGCGCGCTCATGCCAGCGGAGCCGGTACGCCCTCGAAGACAGTACCCCAGATCGGGATGTCTTTCAGCTCCATCGGCGCGACTTCGAAGGGATCGGCTGCCAGCACCGTGAAGTCGGCCTTCTTTCCCGCCCGGATGCTCCCGATCTCGTGCTCCATGCCGAGGATGTAGGCAGCATCGGTCGTGATCGCGCGCATGGCCTGCTCGACCGTCAACCGCTCCTCGGGGCACATAACGGAGCCGGCCTCGCTCACACGGTTGACCGCGACCCAGGCCGAGTTGAGCGGCTGGGCGGGCGCCATGGTGAAGTCCGTATGGAGCGCCGTCGTGATGTTGTGGCGCGCGAGCGTGCCGAGCCTCGACATCTGCGAGGCGCGCTCGTGGCCGAGGCTGCGCTTCCAATAGGCCTCGCCGAGCTCGTAGACATAGTAGGCATTGACCGATGCGAGCGCGCCGAGATCGGCCATGCGTCGCACCTGCTCCGGCGTCGACAGCCCGAAGTGCTCGATCGTGAAGCGATGATTGAAGCGTGGACGCTCGAACTGGAGCTTTTCCAGCACGTCGAGCGCGAGCTCGAGGCCGAGATCGCCGGTGCAGTGGACGTGGATACGATAGCCTTCGTGCCAGTAGGGGCGGCACAGACCCTCGAACACCTCGGGCGGCATGAGCCACTCGCCATGATGGCCGTCGATGAAGCCTGGCGGTAGTACCTGCATCAGCTCCGCGAAGTAGCCGCCGTCGGTGAAAAGCTTCACCGCCTTGCGAAACTCGAGCCGGTGCGTATTGAGCTTCGGCATCCCCCGCACGCGCGCGAGGTTCTCGGCCTCGTTGCCAAGGCCGCCGCCACGCTCGACGGCGCGCGCCACGAACTGCGTGCGGAACGGCGTGTCATCCGTATCCATGACCGCCTTCAGCGTCGACCATTCGAGATCGAGGTTCAACATGGGCAGGCCCATATCGCAGATGGTCGTATGCCCGCCCTGGTGCACAGCGCGTTTGGTCAACTCCATGCCGCGGCGGAAGCGGCCGGGCTCAAAAATGAGCTTGCGCATCCCGTTCATGGCGACGGCGAGCCCGGTCTCGTAGAAGCGCCCGCTCGCGAGATCGATCTGGTGATGGCGCTCCATGATGGTGCGGTCGGCGCCGAACCAGTCGATTGCGGCATCGTTCGCGACAACCTCGTGGAACGAGCGCTGCCAGACGATAATGGGACGCGTAGCGGAGATGCCGTTGAGCGCCTGGCGATCCACGTCGCCATGCCAGATCTTGTGATAGCCCCAGGTGATCAGAGGTTCCGTGGGGTCCGTCAGGCTCTCCTCGATCTGTTTGAGGCGGTCGATGTAGGCATTGTGGCCATGCACGGGCGCGCATGTGCGGTCGGGAAGCTTCCACTCCGTTGCCGTGATGAAATGGCACGGCAGGAGGATGGCCGCCAGGGACGGGTGGAGATGCGGATCGATGAAGCCCGGCATCAGCACGTGCTTCTCGAATGTGCGATCGATGCGATGCGGATGGGCGTCGAGCCAGGGCTGCAGTGTTTCGAGCGAGCCGACCTCGATGATGTGGCCGTCGCGCACTGCGACCGCTGTCGCGAGTGGCAGCGAGGGGTTCATGGTCCGAATGCGCCTGGCGGTATACACCGTGATCAGCGACACGCTTGCCTCCCTGCAACCCGTTCGATGCTACGCCACCGTCCCGACTCCGAAGCTCGCAACATCGCGATGCTGGTATCGAGAGCGAACTTCGGAATCAAAAGGGACGCCATAATCATAGATTTTCTGGTGCGATGAAGATCGAGAAATTCGCTCGACATCGTGCCCGGAGATGTGGCGAATTTCTCGATCATCACACTAGTAGGAGCTTGGCGGCGTGAGCACACACATGAGGACGGCGGGGCCGCTGCTGCGATTCTCGAAGCGATGGCGACCCTTGTGGCGCAGCGCATAGCTGTCGCCGGCCGTGAGCCTGTAGCGCTTGCCGTCCACGCAGAGATCGAGCTCGCCGGACATCACGAAGCCTGACTCCTCGCCCTTTCTGAGACGCCCGCCCCGGCCGGTGTTCGAGCCGGGCTGGAATGTCGTGATCACGAGCTCGAGCTGGCCAGTGAGCGTCGGCGACAAAAGCTCCTCGACCACGCCCTTGGCACTGAGATCCAGAATGCGGCGGTTGCCCTTACGTACGACGATATCGCGCTCGCCGGGCGGCGCGGCTGCGGGGCCCTGGAAGAACCAGTTGATGCCGACGCCGAGCGCATCGGCGACCTTCTGGAGCGTGACGATGGAAATGCCGGACTGATCGCGCTCGATCTGGCTCACGTAGCCAATCGATCGGCCGATCGCGGACGCCAGCTCTGCAATGGTCTTGCCGCGCGCGAGTCGCAGGTCGCGGATCATCGCCCCTACGGCAGATGGAGGCTCGGGTGCTTTCGCGCGCTGCGTTCGCCGGTTCGGTTGTGTCTTCGATTCCATGAAAGTTCGGCTTTGAGTTGGTTCTGCAGATATGCCTGTTGGCGTCGCGTGAAAAATCTATTGCATTTTTCACGATAATGAACAAGTCTTCACGCATAGGTGGGTGGCGCGTGCAGCAACGCGCGCCTCGGCGAGAAGGGAGAGCGTCATGCGTGCGCGAGTGATTGCGATGGTGGCTGGCGTGGCTGCCGTTGCCGCCCAGGTGGCTGGCGCGGCAGCCCAGGAGCCGAAGCGCGGCGGCACACTCGTCATGGGGCAGAGCAGCGCGACCACGCACTTCAATAACGCCGTCGGCTCCGGCGTCGGGATCATGCTCCCGGGCGCGCACGTCTTTGCAAGCCCGCTGATGCACGATGACAAGTGGAACCCCGTACCTTATCTCGCGGAGAAGTGGGAGGTCTCGGCCGATGCGCTCTCGGTGACGCTGCATCTGCGCAAGAACGCCGTATTCCACGACGGCAAGCCGATCACGTCCGAGGACGTGGCTTTCTCGATCCTCACGATCCGCGACAACCATCCCTTCAATACCATGCTGCGGCCTGTCGAGGGCGTCGATACGCCGGATGCGTACACGGCGATCATCCGCCTGAAGCATCCCCACCCCGCGATCATCTATGCGATGGGTCCGCCGCTGATGCCGATCCTGCCGAAGCATATCTACGGCGACGGCAAGCCGGTGCGAACGCATCCCCGCAATAACAGTGACGTCGTCGGCTCCGGCCCCTTCAAGCTTGTGTCGTTCAAGGCCGGCGACCAGACGGTGCTCGAGCGCTTCGACCAATTCTTTCTTCCTGGAAAGCCGCTGCTCGACCGCATCATCATCAAGCTTTATGCTGACTCGCAGACCTCGCTCCTGGAGTTCGAGGCGGGCCGTCTTCACATTCAGCCCTTCTTCAACCGTGTTCTCGAGCTCGAGCGCGCCAAGGCCAATCCGAGCCTGACGATCACGCCACGCGGTTACGAGGCGATCGGCGGCATCAACTGGCTGCTCTTCAACAACAAGAAGAAGCCCTTCGACGACATCCGCGTACGCCAGGCCATCGCGCACGCAATCGATCGCGATTTCATCGTGAAGGCCCTGCACAAAGGGCTTTCGCGCAAGGCCGCCGGGCCGATCCACAGCGGCTTCCCGCAATATACCCCGGACACGACGCAACATGCCTTCGATCTCAAGAAGGCAGAAGCGCTGCTCGATGCCGCCGGTCTTCCCAAGGGCCCCGACGGCATCAGGCTGCGGATCACGTGCGACTACTACCCTGGCGATGAGGACGGCCAGAAGCGCATTGCCGAGTACATGAAGCCGGCATTGAAGCGCGTCGGGATCGAGGTCGAGGTGCGCACGCCTGCGGACTTCGCGACTTTCGCGCGGCGCATGTCCAGCAAGGACTTCGACATCAGCATGGATGCCGCGTTCGCCTGGGGCGATCCGGTGATCGGCGTGCACCGGACGTACCTCTCGACGAACATCCGTCCGCTCGTCTTCACAAACAATGCGCAGTACGAGAACCCGAAGGTCGACAAGCTGCTCGCGGACGCCGAGCGCGAAGTGGATCCGGCAAAGCGCAAAGCCCTCTACGTCGAGTTCCAGAAGATCGTGACGGCCGACGTGCCGCTCGTCTGGCTCACGGAGCTGCCCTACCACACGATCGCGAGCACGCGCGTGCGTAATTTGCCGACGACGATCTGGGGTGCGGCCTCGCCCATGATCGACGTCTGGCTCGCGGACTAGCCTCCTGATCCGCCATGCCGCTCATCGCTTTCCTGCTCCGGCGTCTGATCTATGCGGCGGCGCTCGTGCTGGCGGTGCTGGTGCTGAATTTCCTGCTAATCCGCCTCGCGCCGGGCGATCCCGTGGAGACGCTTGCGGGCCAGATGGGCGGCATGACGGAGGAAATGCGCTCGGAGCTACGCCACGCCTATGGCCTCGACAAGTCGGTGGCGACGCAGCTCGGTATCTATCTCGGCCGTGTTGCATCGGGAGATCTCGGTTACTCCTACTTCTTCAATCTTCCTGTCACACAGCTCATTCTCGAGCGGCTGCCTGCAACGCTCCTATTGGTCCTCATCGCACTTGCCACGGCGGTGCTCATCGGCACCACCCTCGGTGTTCTCGCATCCCGACGGCCGAACGGCCTTCTCTCGCAGATCATCACGGTCGTGTCCGTGATCGGCTATTCGGCGCCCGTCTTCTGGACGGGAATGCTGCTCGTGATCCTCTTTGCCTCGCTCGTTCCTATTCTTCCTGTGTCGGGCATGCGGTCGGCCGCCGTCCGCCAGGGTTTTCTCGTCGACAGCCTTGACGTGGCGCGCCATCTGGGACTGCCGGCGCTCTCGCTCGCCATTGTCTATCTGGCGCAGTACGGACGCCTGACGCGCGCCAGCATGCTCGACGTTCTCGGCTCGGACTACATCCGCACCGCGC